>NZ_JASJSU010000001.1:24946-229636 GCF_030237045.1 Stenotrophomonas maltophilia group sp. Smal17 | reverse complement strand
GGGGGTGCCGACGGTTGGTCGCCACGCCTTACTCCGCCACCACGCGTGCGCGCAGCGAATTGGTCAGCGCCTCGGTGATCACCACGTCCACGAACTGGCCGATCAACCGCGCCGGCGCCGGGAAGTTCACCGAACGCATGTTCTCGGTCTTGCCGGTCAGCTCGTTCGGGTTCTTGCGCGAGGGGCCTTCCACCAGCACGGTCTGCACGGTGCCAACCATTTTCTCGGAGATGCCGGCGGCGTGCGCATTGATCCGCTCCTGCAGGCGCGACAGGCGCGCGTGCTTCTCCGCATCGCTGATCGTGTCCTCCAGGTCCGCGGCCGGCGTTCCCGGTCGGCGCGAATAGATGAAGGAGAAGCTGTGATCGAAGCCGATGTCCTCGATCAGCTTCATGGTCTTCTCGAAATCGGCATCGGTCTCGCCGGGGAAGCCGACGATGAAGTCCGAACTGATCGAGATGTCCGGGCGCACCGCGCGCAGCTTGCGGATCTTCGACTTGAATTCCAGCGCGGTGTAGCCGCGCTTCATCGCTGACAGCACGCGGTCACTGCCGGCCTGCACCGGCAGGTGCAGGAAGTTGGCCAGCTGCGGCACGTCGCGGAACGCGTCGATCAGCGAATCGTTGAACTCCAGCGGGTGCGAAGTGGTGAAGCGGATGCGGCCGACGCCGTCGATCTCGGCGATGGTGCGGATCAGCAGGCCGAGGTCGGCAAATTCGCCATCGCCATACGGCCCGCGGTACGCGTTGACGTTCTGCCCGAGCAGGTTGATCTCGCGCACGCCCTGCGCGGCCAGCTGGGCCACTTCCACCACCACATCCTCGAACGGACGGCTGACCTCGGTGCCGCGGGTGTAGGGCACCACGCAGAACGAGCAGTACTTGGAGCAACCTTCCATGATCGACACGAAGGCCGAGGCGCCCTCGGCGCGCGGCTCGGGCAGGCGGTCGAACTTCTCGATCTCGGGGAAGCTGATGTCCACCTGCGGGCGCTTCTGCTCGCGGCGGGCACGGATCAGTTCCGGCAGGCGGTGCAGGGTCTGCGGGCCGAACACCAGGTCCACGAACGGCGCGCGCTTGATGATCGCCTCGCCTTCCTGCGAGGCGACGCAGCCGCCCACGCCGATGATCACTTCACGGCCCTTGTTCTTCAGGCCCTTCCACACGCCCAGCTGGCTGAACACCTTCTCCTGCGCCTTCTCGCGGATGGAGCAGGTGTTGACCAGGATGACGTCGGCGTCATCGGGGCTGTCGGTCAGTTCCAGGCCATCGCTGGCGGCAAGCACGTCGGCCATCTTGGCCGAGTCGTACTCGTTCATCTGGCAACCGTGGGTCTTGATGTACAGCTTGCCTTTCACCTGGTCGGGCTTGCGCGGACCGGCGGGCAGGGCAACGAGCGGGGTACCGCCGGGGGCGGGCGGAAAGACGTCTGGCGTCCCGGTCATGGCGCTTAATCCATTCGGGTGGCGGGAAAGCCGGCAATTCTACCCGCATCCCGGCCCTCCCGCCGTCCGCCGGTGGCTGGTCGGCCCCGGCGGGGGCGCGACGCGATTACGCCGCCGCCAGCTCCGCGTCGATCTGCCGCGAGCGGTCGAACGCCGTCATCGCGCTGATCCGTTCGATGTAGGCGGCCGTTGCCGGTGCCGGCTGCACCAGGCCGAAGGCACTGGTCCAGGCCAGCGCATTGCCCCACAGCACGTCGGCGGCGCTCATCGTCTCGCCCAGCAGGTACGGTCCCTGCGCCAGCTGGGCCTCGATCACCTGCAGCACGGTCTCGGCGTCGTTGTACGGCGACATCAGGCGCGGCGGCGGCTCGCGGTGCATCGCCTTGTCGATCATCGCCGGCTCGAAGCAGGCACCGTAGAAGGCCATCCAGCGCAGGTAGGGCCCGCGCAGGGCGTCACCGATCGGCGGTGCCAGCCCCGCTTCCGGGTACAGGTCGGCCAGGTACAGGTAGATCGCCACCTGTTCGGTCACCAGCGCACCGTTGTGGACGATGGCCGGCACCTTGCCCATCGGGTTGATGGCCAGGTAGGCCGGGGCCAGGTTGGCGCCGGCCTTCAGGTCCAGCACCTGCATGCGGTAGTCGGCACCCAGCGCTTCGAGCAGGGCCACGGCGCCGCTCGAGCGTGAACGGGCGGCGTGGTACAGGGTGATCTGGCGTGAGGTCATGGCATTGCTCCTTGCGGTGGGTGGTGAACTGGAGGCCATCCTGGGGCACTATTGCGGACGACTTCTGTCCTCGATCCTTCATGCGCCATACCGCCCATCGATTGCTGCGCCTGATCGCCCTGTTGCAGGCCCGCCGCCAGTGGTCGGGGGCCGAGCTGGCCGAACGCATGGGCGTGGACCGGCGCAGCATCCGCCGCGACATCGAGCGCCTGCGCGAACTGGGCTACCCGGTGCAGGCCTCGGCCGGAGTCGGCGGCGGCTACCAGCTGGGGGCCGGTGCGCCGGTACTGCCGATGCTGCTGGACGAAGAGGAAGCAACCACCCTGGCCATCGCCCTGCGCGCGGCCTCGGCCACTGTCGCCGGCATCGACGACACCGCACGCGGCCTGTTGTCCAAGCTGGATCCGCTGGTGCCAACCCGTCGTCGCCAGCAGGCCGGCGAGGTGCATGCCGCCACCGCCACGCTGTCGGACCTGCCCGCCACCGATGCACGCCTGCTCGGACGGCTGGCCCAGCACTGCCGGCAGGCGTCGCGATTGGCCTTCGAGTACCGCAGTGCGCAGGACGCGGTCACCCAGCGTGAGGTCGAAGCCCAGCATCTGGTCAACTATGGCCGCCGCTGGTACCTGCTGGCCTGGGATCTGGGCCGCCAGGACTGGCGAACCCTGCGCGTGGACCGGATGGGCGCGGTGCGCGAATGCACCGAGCCGGGCCTGCATCGGCGCACCCCGGCGCCGCCGGATGTGATGGTGCGGCAGGCCGTCAGCCAGGCGCCGTTCGCGCTGCAGGCCATCCTGCGCCTGGCCGGCAGCCATTCCGAGCTGGAAGGCCGGATTCCGCCGTGGTGCGGGGTACTGGAGGCCGATGGCACCGACCATTGCCTGCTGCGGATGGGGGCCGAGAGCCGCGGCATGATGCTGGCGCAGATCCTCAGCCTGGACCGCGTGCCCGTGGCGCTGTGGACCACGCCCCCGGAGCTGCGCGACGAACTGGCGCAGCGCCTGGCGGGCCTGGGCCAGCTGCTGGCTGTGCCGTCGGTCACAGCCTGAGCCACGTCGCTTGGCAAGCCCCGGCGAAGCTGGGACACTCGCCGCCATGAAGGGGATACTGGGGACAACGGCGATCATCATCGCTGCGCTGACCGCTGCGCCGGCCAGCGCCGGAACCCTGTACAAGTGCCAGGGCGCCGACGGCGTCACCAGTTATGTGAGCAAGCGCGTGGCCGGCGCCGTCTGCAGCAGCATCAGCTACAGCCGCGATACCCGACCGGCGCCGCGCCCTGTGGTGGCCGCGCCGAAACCCGCGCCAGCCACCACCGTGGCCAGCATCGAGCGCAATCCGGTTGCCGTCGCGGCCAGTGCTGCGACGCCCGCAGTGGCTGCACCCGCACCCGCACCTGCACCCGCTTCCGTGGCCACGGCCGCAACCGCCTCGCGCGGTGGGCGGATGGTCAGCGGCCAGGTCTATTCCTTCATGAAGGATGGCGTGCGCCACTACACCAGTGCGCGGCCGACCCAGGTGGCCAACCTGGGCCCGGTGCGGACCATCCGCTACAGCTTCATGGAGCGCTGCTACGCCTGCGGGGTCAATCCGCGCGTGGACTTCGGCACGGTGCGCCTGAACACCACGGCGTTCCAGAGCGAGATCACCTCGGCCGCGCGCGAGTTCGGTGTTGAGGAGGCCGTAGTGCGCGCGATCATCCACGCCGAATCCGCCTACAACCCGACCGCGCTCAGCCGTGCCGGTGCGCAGGGCCTGATGCAGCTGATGCCACCGACTGCCGCCCGCTTCGGCGTCAGTGATTCCTACGACGCCGGGCAGAACATCCGCGGCGGCGTGCAGTATCTGGCATGGTTGCTGAAACGCTTCAATGGCAACCTGACCCTCGCGGCAGCCGGCTACAACGCGGGCGAGGGCGCGGTCGACCGCCACGGCGGCGTGCCACCCTACAGTGAAACCCAGTACTACGTGCGCCGGGTCGGGCAGCTGGCCGACCGCTACCGCAGTGCCTTGAGCCACCAGTAGGTGCCGACCGTGGGTCGGCACGCTCTAAATGGTAGGTGCCGACTGTCAGTCGGCACGCCTTCAAAAGATTGTTGCAGTGCGTTGTGTGGCGCGCGACGGTTCCGCTACACTCGTCCAAGATTCAATGCGGCTCTGGCCCCCACCGGATCCGCTGGCAGCCTTAAAGCTACCTAATCAATATCGGAGTGCCGGATGGCCAACGATGGGGTACACGATCCAGTCAACACCGGACGTCGGCGTTTTCTTTCTGCCACCACAGCCGTGGTGGGCGCCGTCGGCGTCGGATTCACCGCAGTTCCTTTCATCAAGTCCTGGAACCCCAGTGCCCGCGCCAAGCTTGCCGGCGCACCGGTGGTGGCCGACATCAGCGCCCTGCAGGAAGGCCAACGCCTGATCGTGGAATGGCGCGGCCAGCCGATCTGGATCGTCAAGCGGTCCAAGGCGATCCTCGATGCGCTGCACGGACTGGATGGCCGCCTCAAGGACCCCGAGTCCGGCGAGAAGGACCAGCAGCCGGACTACGTGCTGAAGCAGAATCCCGAGCTGCGCTCGATCAAGCCGGACATCTCCGTGCTGGTCGGCCTGTGCACGCACCTGGGCTGCTCGCCTGAAATGGTCGCCGAGATCCGGCCCGAGCCCTACGACCCGCAGTGGAAGGGCGGGTACTTCTGCCCCTGCCACAAGTCGCGCTTCGACATGTCCGGCCGCGTCTTCAAGGACGTGCCGGCGCCCATCAACCTGAAGGTGCCCGCGCACCACTACCAGGACGACAACACCATCATCATCGGTGTCGATCCGCAGGGGGCTGCCTGATGGCCAATATCCTCAGCCGTACCGCCAGCGGCGTCGCCGACTGGGTCAATGCCCGCGCGCCGGGCCTGATGCCGGTGTACCGCAAGCATGTCAGCGAGTACTACGCGCCGAAGAACTTCAACATCTGGTACTACTTCGGTTCGCTGGCGCTGCTGGTGCTGGTCAACCAGATCGTCACCGGCATCTTCCTGACGATGCACTACAAGACCAACGCCGCCGAGGCGTTCGGTTCCATCGAATACATCATGCGTGACGTGGAGTGGGGCTGGCTGATCCGCTACATGCACTCCACCGGGGCCTCGCTGTTCTTCATCGTGGTCTACCTGCACATGTTCCGCGGCCTGCTGTACGGCAGCTACCAGAAGCCGCGCGAGCTGGTGTGGATCCTCGGCATGCTGATCTACCTGGTGCTGATGGCCGAAGCCTTCATGGGCTACGTGCTGCCGTGGGGCCAGATGTCGTTCTGGGGCGCCAAGGTGATCATCTCGCTGTTCGGCGCGATACCGGTGATCGGCAACGGCCTGACCGAATGGATCATGGGCGACTACCTGCCCAGCGACGCCACGCTCAACCGCTTCTTCGCGCTGCACGTCATCGCACTGCCGCTGGTGCTGCTGCTGCTGGTGGTGCTGCACCTGGGCGCGCTGCACGAAGTGGGCTCGAACAACCCGGATGGCGTGGAGATCAAGAAGGGCCCGAAGGGCAACCGCTGGTCGCCGAATGCCCCGGCCGATGGCATTCCGTTCCACCCGTATTACACGCTCAAGGATGGCGTTGGCGCCGGCTTCCTGCTGATCATCGCGGCCTTCATCATCTTCTTCGCGCCCGGTTTCGGCGGCCTGTTCCTGGAGCACGACAACTTCACCGAGGCCAACCGCCTGGTCACCCCGGAACACATCAAGCCGGTCTGGTACTACACGCCGTACTACGCGATGTTGCGCGTGGTGCCGAACAAGCTGGGCGGCGTGCTGGTGATGTTCTCTGCCATCGCGATCCTGTTCCTGGTGCCGTGGCTGGACAAGGCGCGGGTGAAGTCGGTGCGCTACCGCGGCTGGATCTCGAAGGTGATGCTGGGCGTGCTGGCGGTGTGCTTCGTGTGGCTGGGCGTGATCGGTTCCGGCCCCGGCACCGACGTGCACGAGACCTACATCGGGCGGGTGCTGACCTTCCTGTACTTCGCGTTCTTCATCACCATGCCGCTATGGACAAGGTTGGACAAGACCAAGCCGGTACCGGAGAGGGTGACCACGCATGACTGAGCGCTGGATGGTCCGGCTGGCCCTGGCGGCCACCCTGATGCTGGGCAGTTTCCTGGCCTCCGCCGCCGAGGGCGGCACCAAGCTGCTGCAGGCCGGCAACGACCTCGGTGACCGCGCATCGCTGCAGCGCGGCGCGCAGCTGTACATGAACTACTGCTCCGGCTGCCACGCGCTGAAGTACCTGCGCTATTCGCGGATGGCGCAGGACCTGGGCCTGACCGAGGAAGAGGTGATGAACAACCTCAACTTCACCGGCTCGGCGATCGGCGACCCGATTCCGGTGGCGATGCCCAAGGAGAATGCAGAGAAATGGTTCGGCAAGATGCCGCCGGACCTCAGCCTGATCTCGCGTGTGCGGGGCAGTGACTGGGTCTACACCTACCTCAAGTCGTTCTACCTGGACAGCAGCCGGCCACTGGGCTGGAACAACGCGCTGTTTGCCAACGCGTCCATGCCCAACCCGCTGTGGGAGATGCAGGGCCTGCAGCATGCCGTGCACGGCAAGCCCGAGGCGCCGGGCATGGACCCGCCGGTGACCGGGCTCAAGATTGAAACACCGGGTTCGGTCGATGCCGGCCAGTACGACCAGGCCGTGCGGGACATCACCAACTTCCTCGAATACGCCGGCGAGCCGGCCGCGCTGAAGCGGCAGCAGCTGGGCGTGTGGGTGATCCTGTTCCTGGCCCTGCTGACCTTCCTGTTGTACCTGCTGAAGAAGGAATACTGGAAGGACGTTCACTGATTCTGCGGCCGGCCATCGCACGGGCCTATTGGCTTTTGTGATGGTCGGTTGCACACTCGGGGAGGAGTCGACCGCTGGCACGGTGCTGGCGGCGCCGATGCGGCAGGCGGTCTCCTGTCGTAGGAGAGCCTTTGATGGCGGCGAGCGTACGCATGCGCAATACACTGACGCTGTTTTCCTCGAACGACGATGTGCTGTGCCACCGTGTACGCCTGGTCCTGGCGGCCAAGGGGGTCACCTTCGACTTCGTTCCGGTCGATCCGCAGAACCCGCCTGAAGACCTGATCGACCTCAATCCGTACCACTCGGTGCCAACCCTGGTCGAGCGCGAACTGGTGCTGTATGCCGCGTCGGTGGTCAGCGAATACCTGGACGAGCGCTACCCGCATCCGCCGCTGATGCCGGTCGATCCGCTCTCGCGCGCGCGCATCCGCCTGGCCATGCTGCGCATCGAGCACGACTGGGTGCCGCAGGTGCAGGCCATCCAGCTGGGCAACAAGACCCAGGCCGAGGCCGGGCGCAAGCGCCTGAAGGAACTGCTGACCGCGTCGCTGCCGCTGTTCAAGGCCAGCAAGTTCTTCCTCAATCCGGAAATGAGCCTGGCCGACTGCGCGATGGCACCGATCATCTGGCGCCTGCAGTCACTGGACGTGCCGCTGCCCAAGGACGGCAAGGCGATCGAGGACTACGGCAACCGCATCTTCCGCCACCCGGGTTTCGTCCGCAGCCTGACCGAGCAGGAAAAGAAGCTGCGCGATCTGCCGGTCTGATCCGGCCATGCCTTACCCGTCTGCACGCCGATCGGTGTGCAGGCGATCCGCCCCGGCGGGGCGCCGGGCGCGTACACTTCACGCATGACCGAAGACTTCTTCCACATGACCAGCCACCGCCCGTACCTGCTGCGGGCGCTGGTGGAATGGATCAACGACAACCAGCTGACCCCGCACATCCTGGTCGACGCCGGCGTCCCCGGCGTGCAGGTCCCGCCTTCGGCGGTCAAGGATGGCCGGGTGGTGCTCAACATCGCCGAACGTGCCGTCGTGCGGTTGATGATCGACAACGAGATGGTGAGCTTCTCGGCGCGCTTCTCCGGCACCAGCTATCCGGTGCAGGTGCCTATCAGCGCCGTGCTGGCCGTCTACGCCCGCGAGACCGGGCAGGGCATGGCGCTGCCGGACGACATCCCGGGCAACGAGACCGCGCTGACCAGCGATGAACTGCTGCATGACGAAGGTACGCCGCCGGACGATACGCCGCCTGCCAGCCCGCCGCCCAAGGGTCGCCCGAACCTGCGCGTGGTCAAGTAACGATTCCGACGCCGCCCCGATGGGCGGCGTTTTTCATTTGCCGGTTCAGAGGTGGGTGCCGACCGTTGGTCGGCACGCCTTTAAACCTTACACATCCTCGGCATCGTCCACATCCGGCCGGATCTGGCTGATCCGTGCCGCGCCGGGCCCGGTAAACGAGATCAGCTGGTCGCCGCGCAGCACCATGCGGCCCACGTGGCGATCGATGCCGTCATAGGAATACTCGAACTTGAAGGTGCGCTCGAATCCGAGCCGGCCATCCTCGCCGCGCGACAGGCGCAGGCCGGTGGCGTGCACTGCCTGGTCCAGCCATTGCACATCGGCGGCGCGGCAGGCATTGCGGCCCAGCTCGACCGCGCGCTCGGCGGCCGAACGGGCGGCGTTCCAGAAGAAATAGATGATTCCGCCGGCAATCAGCAACAGCAGCAGGGTGGGCATGGCGTCAGCGGTCAGAGGTCGATCCGGCAAAGATGGCGGCGAACACGCGCTGGATCAAGCGCTGCAGTCACCGCCGCGGCTGCGGCTCGCTGGACACTGGCTGCGCGGGCACGATGGCCGGTTGCGGCGCCGGCGCGGTCTGCATCGGCGTCGCAGTGGGCGAGGGCATCACCAGGGGTGATGTGGCGGTCAGCTGCAGCAGTGCTGCCCAGTCCTGGCGGTTGAAGCTGCATTCGTCTTCGCGGCCCGGTGTGCAGCTGGGGTCGATGCCGGTGCTGCTGCGTTCGCGTGCCGGCGGCAGCTGGATCAGCCCGGTGCGGTCCAGCGGCAGCAGCCGCATTGCCACGGTATTCATCACATTGCCCCCCACCAGGTACAGGGTCTGGTCGCCGCCGAGGTTGGCCGCCACCACCACTTCGCAATGTGATTTCCAGTGGCCGACCGAACCATTGCCGAGCGCCTGTACCAGCCCGCTGTAGCTCAGCGTGGTGCTGCGGTCGCGCAGGAAGCACAGCAGATCGCCCGGCGCGGGCTTTGCGGTCGCGGGATCAACCAGCCGATAGGGCACACCGGAAGGGCCGCCCTGGTAGGCAGCACGGATGTAGTCGATGTGGCGCGGCGAGGTGTTGAAGCCGGGCACGCCGGCACGCACCATCACCCAGGAAATGAAGGCGGCCGACCACGGGTTGTCGACCAGGAACGCGCGGCAGTCGCTGTCGGTGTAGCGCGTGCCCAGCGGCGCCAGGCAGCTGCTGGCGCCGGCGATGCTGCCCATTGCGTTGAGCGTGCCGCTGTCACGCCAATAGCCGGCCACGCGCTGCCAGGCGATCAGGCCGTTGTCGGCAAGATGCTCGCTCTCGGCCTCGGTGACGCTGAGGCTTGCAGCGCGACCATCGCGATCGATGAAGGGCCGGAACCACAGCCGGTGTTCGTTGCAGGCGGTGTTGCGGATGGCCACTGCCAACGGGCTCAGGCCGTAGCGGGGCGGTACGTCACAGGCCTCCGCAGCCGCTGCGGAAAAGGGGGCGGTCGCGAGCAGAAGGCAGGCAGGCAAGAGCATCCGGCGCATGCGCGGCTCCTGTGGGGGATGGCCGCAGCGTCGCAGTGCCGTCGTGAACGCAGGGTGTGAGAACGGGAGTGCCGGCCGCTGGCCGGCACCATGCGACCGTCACCTCAAGCCGGCGGCGGGCCCAGCTTCAACGACAGATCGATGGCCTGCACGTGCTTGGTCAGGCCGCCGATGGAAATGCAGTCCACGCCATCCTCGGCGATCGAGCGCAGGCCACCCAGGCCGACGCTGCCGGAGACTTCCAGCGGGATACGGCCGGCGGTGATGCGCACGGCCTCGCGGCGCAGGTCGGGGCTGAAGTCATCCAGCAGGATGCGTTCGCATCCGGCCTCCAGGGCCTGGCGCAGCTGCGCCAGATCCTCCACCTCGACCACCAGTGGCAGCGCGGGCCACTGCCGGCGTGCGCCTGCCACGGCGGCGGCCAGCGAACCGGCGGCGCGGATGTGGTTTTCCTTCAGCATCACCGTGTCGTACAGGCCGAAGCGGTGGTTGTCGCCGCCGCCGCAGCGCACGGCGTACTTCTGCGCCAGGCGCAGGCCGGGCAGGGTCTTGCGGGTGTCGAGGATGCGCGTGCCGGTACCGGCCACGGCGGCCACATAGCGGGCAGTGGTGGTGGCGGTGCCGGACAGCGTCTGCAGGAAATTCAGCGAGGTGCGTTCGGCGCTGACCAGGCTGCGGCTGCGCCCGTACAGCAGGGCCAGCACGGTGCCTGCGGTGACCGCGTCGCCTTCGGAAACCTGCCATTCGATGCGCACGTCCGGGTCGAGCGCACGGTGGGTGGCGTCGAACCAGGGGCGGCCGGCAATCACCCCATCCTGCTTGCACAGCAGGTAGGCGCTGTCGGCCTGGTCGGGCAGCAGGGCGGCGGTGACGTCACCACTGCCCAGGTCCTCGGCCAGCGCACGCGCGACATCGGCGGCGACAACGGCCGCATCCGGCGTCGGCAGCGTGCTCATGCGGCCGGGAAGTCGGCGATCTGGGCGGTCGGGATGGCTTCCTCGGCCAGCAGCACCGGAATGCCGTCGTCGACGCGGAACACCTGCTTGCGGTCGCGGGTGACCAGCGCTTCGCGCAGCGGCTGCGCCAGCGGGTTGCCATCGGCCTTGTTCACCGCGCCGGCGGAAATGGCCTTGTTGAGGGCTTCCAGGCCCTTGCCATCCAGCAGGGACAGGGGCTGGCGGGTGTCCGGCGACACCAGCAGGTCGAGCAGCTTGCGATCCATGGTTCTTCGTCTTGCGTGGAAGACGGCTAGAATACGTCTTTAAGGCAGGTGACGGCCAATGACCCCCAACCCGATCGCGCCGCTTGTCGGCATCGTCATGGGTTCCCGTTCCGACTGGGAAACCATGCAGCACGCCGCCCAGAAGCTTGAAGCCCTGGGTGTTCCGTTCGAAGTGAAGGTGGTGTCCGCGCATCGGACGCCGGATGTGTTGTTCAGTTATGCCGAGCAGGCGGGCCCGCGTGGCCTGCGCGCGATCATCGCCGGTGCCGGCGGGGCCGCGCACCTGCCGGGCATGATCGCCGCCAAGACCGCCGTGCCGGTGCTGGGCGTGCCGGTGCAGTCCAAGGCCCTCAACGGCATGGATTCGCTGCTGTCGATCGTGCAGATGCCGGCCGGCATTCCGGTCGCCACCTTCGCCATCGGTAATGCCGGCGCCTCCAACGCTGCGCTGTTCGCTGCAGCAATGCTGGCCAGCGACCAGCCGGCGATCGGCCAGGCGCTCGACGCCTTCCGTGCGCGCCAGACCGAAGACGTGATGGCCCACGACGACCCGCGCCAATGAGCCTGACCGTCGGCATCCTGGGCGGCGGCCAGCTCGCCCGCATGATGGTCCTGGCCGGTGCGCCGCTGGGACTGCGCTTCGAACTGTACGATCCGGCGGCCGACGCCTGCAGTGGCCCGCTGGCGCCCCTGACGGTCGGCGCCTTCGATGACCGCCAGGCGCTGGCGGACTTCGCGGCGAAGGTGGATGTGGTCACCTTCGATTTCGAGAACGTACCCGCCGACAGCGCGCAGTTCCTGGCCGACCGCGTGCCGGTCTACCCGCCGCCGGCCGCGCTGGCCGTGGCCCAGGACCGGCTGAGCGAAAAGACCCTGTTCCAGCAGCTGGGCATCCCGCTGCCGGCCTTCGCCGACATCCGCAGCCGCGACGAGCTGGCTGAGAAGGCGGCCGCGTTCGGCCTGCCGTGCATTCTCAAGACCCGCCGCCTCGGCTATGACGGAAAGGGCCAGTTCCGCCTGCGCAGCGAGGCCGACATCGACGCCGCTTGGGATGCGCTGGGTGCGCAGGTCGAGCGCACGGGCCTGATCCTGGAGGGCTTCGTGGCCTTCCAGCGCGAGGTCAGCGTGGTCGCCGTGCGTGGCCGCGATGGCAGCTTCGAGGCGTGGCCGGTTACCGGCAACTGGCATGTCGACGGCGTGTTGTCGGCCAGCGTGGCGCCGGCCGTGCTGTCCGACGCCGAGCGGCAGGCTGCGATCGGCTATGCCCGTCGCGTTGCCGAGCACCTGCAGTACGTGGGCGTGTTCGCGCTGGAGCTGTTCTGCCGCGATGGCGAACTGCTGGCCAACGAGATGGCGCCGCGCGTGCACAACTCCGGGCACTGGACCATCGAAGGCAGCGAGACCTCGCAGTTCGAGAACCATCTGCGCGCCGTGCTTGGCCTGCCGCTGGGCAGCACCCGCATGCTCGGCCATGCCTGCATGCTGAACTGGCTGGGCGCGATGCCCGATCCTGCGCCGGTGCTGGCCCAGGCCAGCGGCCATTGGCACGACTACGGCAAGGAGCCACGCGAGGGCCGCAAGGTCGGTCATGCCACGCTGCGCGATGATGATGCTGCGGCACTGGCCGATGCGCTGGACCAGGTTGGGCTGGAGCTGGGCCGCCCGTCCCAGGTGGCGCCGGCCGCGCACGCCCTGCGCAATCGCTGAGCAGGAGGAATGCCGGCCAGCGGCCGGCATTCCCCGGTATTCCTGCAACGATGTGGCGCGCCGGTGCAGGCATCGGCGCAACGTTCCCGGTGGTAGCGTGGGGCTCCTTTCCCAGGAGTCACGACCATGCTTGACTGGAATGCCTACCGCAAGGAACTGAAGGGCCGCATCGGCGAGATCGGCAAGCTCTCGCCGGATACAGTGAAGGGGTATGCCACCCTGTCCAACGCCGGCGCGCAGACCAACCACCTTGATGCGAAGACCCGTGAGCTGATTGCGCTGGCGGTGGCGGTCACGACCCGCTGCGATGGCTGCATCACCGTGCACGTGGATGCCGCGTTGAAGCACGGCGCCAACCGCGAGGAGATTGCCGAAGCGTTGGGCGTGGCCGTGTCGCTCAATGCCGGCGCCGCGCTGGTCTATTCGGCGCGGGTGATGGACGCGGTGGCCGCACACGAGAGTGCGTGATGCCACGCTCTGCTTCCCGGTGGGTTGCCGGCCAGCGGCCGGCACTCCCCGCGGTCGAGCAGCCGGCTCAGCGCAGCTGGCTCTCGGCGAATTCCCAGTTGACCATCTGCCAGAACGCATCCAGGTAACGCCCACGGTCGTTCTGGTAGTCGGTGTAGTACGCGTGCTCCCAGACGTCGCAGCACAGCAGCGGGGTGCTGTCGCCGGTCAGCGGGGTGCCGGCATTGCGGGTGGCCTGGATGCCCAGCTGCCCGCCCGGGTGCTGCACCAGCCACACCCAGCCCGAGCCGAACAGGCCCAGCGCGGTGCGGTTGAATTCCTCGCGCAGGCGCTGCGCGTCGCCGAACTGGCGCTTGACCAGTTCGCCGAGCCGGCCCTGCGGCTCGCCGCCACCGCGAGGGCGCAGGCACTGCCAGTAGAAGCCGTGGTTCCAGGCCTGGGCGGCGGCATCGAACAGTTTGCCCTGGGCGTGGCGGACGATCTCTTCCAGTGACGCTTCTTCCCACTCGGTGCCCAGGATGCCGGCGTTGACCGCATCGACATAGGCGCGGTGGTGGCGGCCGTGGTGCAGTTCCAGGGTCTGTGCGGACAGGTGTGGCTGCAGGGAGCCGGAAAGGTAGGGCAGGGCGGGCAATTCGACGGGCATGGACAGGTTCGTGGCCAGAGGGGCGGCGGCAGCCGGTTCCATCCGCTTACAATGGCGGCTACCGTGGGCAGTCTAGCCGACCACCGCGGTCGGTTTGTCCGACGAAGCAAGGAGTGTGGTTGTGGCGGTGATGCAGCAAATCCAGGCCGAGGTCGATCGTTACCCGCTCGTGCTGTTCATGAAGGGCACCCCGCAGTACCCGATGTGCGGCTTCTCCAGCCGCGCCGTACAGGCATTGATGGCGGCCGGCGCCGTCGCCCTGCGCACCGTCAACGTGCTGGAAGAGCCCGAGATCCGCGCCAACCTTCCACGCTTCTCCAATCTGCCGACCTTCCCGCAGCTGTTCATCAATGGTGAGCTGATCGGCGGCTGCGACATCGTCCTGGAGCTGTTCGAGTCCGGCGAGCTCAAGCGCATCGTCGAAGAGGCGACCCAGGGATGAGTGCCTGGCCATCGACGTCACCGACCGACGGGGCGCTCGATGGCCGCCCGTTACAGGATCGCGTGGTGCTGGTTGCCGGTGCGGGCGGTGGCCTGGGCAGTGCCGCGGCGGTGGCTGCTGCAGCCGCCGGCGCCACGGTGGTGCTGCTGGGACGCAAGCCGCGCCGGCTGGATCGGGTCTACGCCCAGGTCCAGGCCGTCGGCGCGGAACCGCTGCTGTACCCGTTGGACCTTGAAGGGGCGGGCCCCGACGACTATGCCGAGCTGGCCCAGGCGCTCCAGCGCGAGCTGGGGCGGCTGGACGGGCTGCTGGTCTGCGCCGCGCATTTCCCCGGCCTGACCCCGTTCGAGCTGGCCGATCCGGCCAGTTTCGCCCGCGCGGTGCACGTCACCCTGACCGCCCCGGCGTGGTTGGCCCAGGCCTGCCTGCCGCTGCTGCGGCAACGTGAGGATGCCGCTCTGGTGTTCGCCGTCGACGCTCCGGAGCGGGTCGGGCAAGCCTACTGGGGCGGCTATGGTGTGGCCCAGCATGGCCTGCGTGGCCTGATCACCAGCCTGCACGACGAACTCGGCCGCAGCCCGGTTCGGGTCAGTGGCCTGTACCCGGGGCCGCTGCGTACGGCGCTGCGTGCCCGGGCCTACTCGGTTGACCAGGATCCGGCCGCGCAGGGCCCGGAAGCCGCGGCTGCCGCGGCGGTAACCCTGTTGTCCCGCGCCGGCCATGCCTGGCGGGGGCGGATTCTCGATGCCAGCGGAGCGTTTCCCGGCGAGTGAGTCCCGGGGAAAGACGGAGTGAAGAACCCGTCACGATTGCGTTGCGATCTGGTGCCGTTTGTCGCACAACCGTCACATTGATGGCGTAGCGTGTTAATCTAGTGTTAACCGTTATGGCTGCCTTCAGCCAAGCGGTAGGGAACCCCAGATAACTCTCCGACCAGCCACCCGCAGGGCTGTTTGGATGCGCTTTTTTTCCGCCATCGCCAACTCGCATCGAGGCTACCGAAAAATGACCCACCCACTCCGGATGTCCAAGCTTACCCTTGGTCTCGTGGCTGCACTCGCCGCCGCTCCCGCCTTCGCCCAGAGCACCTCCGCCGGTGTCGGCGGCCAGGTGATGTCCGCCGCAGGCCAGCCTGTCGCCGGTGCTGAAGTCACCATCACCCACACCGAGTCGGGCACCGTTTCGCGTGCCACCACCGATGCGTCGGGTCGATACAATGCGCGCGGCCTGCGCGTGGGTGGTCCGTACACCATCACCATCACCAAGCCGGGTGCTGGCACCAAGACCGAAGAAGGTGTCTACCTGAACCTGAACCAGGTCAACACCGTCAACGCCAACCTGGGCGGTGACCTGGCTGCCACCAACCTGGACGCGGTCAATGTTGTTGCCGCTGCCGTGGGCAGCGATCTGTTCAGCGCCTACAAGATGGGCACCGGCACCAACGTCAACCGCGAGACGCTGGAGTCGCTGCCGTCGGTGAACCGCAACATCCAGGACTACATCCGCCTGGATCCGCGCATCTCGCAGGTCAGCAAGGCTGACGGCGCGATCTCGGTCGGTGGCCAGAACACCCGTTACAACGCCATCCGCATCGACGGCATCGGCGCCGGCGACCCGTTCGGCCTGGAATCCAACAACCTGCCGACCGAGCGTCAGCCGGTGTCGATGGATGCGATCCAGGAAATCAACATCGATATCGCCAACTATGACACCACCATCGCCGGCGGTACCGGTGCGGTGATCAATGCGGTGACCAAGTCGGGTACCAACAACTTCGGCGGCACCGTGTACTACGCGTACCGCGACAAGGACATGGTCCGCAAGGAGCTGGACGGCGTCCGCTTCAACGGCTTCGATGACGAGAAGACCTACGGCATGACCTTCGGCGGCCCGATCGTCAAGGACAAGCTGTTCTTCTTCGCCAACTACGAGAAGATGGAGCGCTCGGCTCCGGGCGTCAGCCTGACCGATTCGCCGTACGGCAAGGGCACCATCACCGATGCCGACATCGCCCGTGCGCAGCAGATCGCCACCGGCTACGGCTTCGACGCAGGCTCGCTCAATCCCCCGGCCAACAAGACCGAGGTGGAAGAGTACGCGCTGAAGATCGACTGGAACATCAACGAGAACCACCGCGCCGCGGTGCGTTACAACAAGCTCGAGCAGAACGTCGTCCGCTTCCCGCAGATCAGCAACAGCGCGATCTCGCTGAGCACCTTCTGGTACCAGCAGCCGAAGACCTACGAATCCTGGATGGGCGAACTGTTCAGCGACTGGTCCGAGAACTTCTCGACCGAGTTCAAGATCTCGCACAAGGAATACACCTCGGTCCGTACCACCCCGTCCAGCCTGCCGCAGATCCAGGTCCGTGGTTTCGGTGCCAGCGGCAATGACTCGCTGTACTTCGGTACCGAGCAGAACTCGCATGTCAATGCGGTCGAGAGCAAGGAGCTGAGCGCCTTCGGTGCCGCCAACTGGTACATCGGCGACCACACCGTCAAGTTCGGTTTCGACTACTCCAAGAACGACCTGATGAACTACTACGGCCGCAACGTCAACGGCGCGTACGTGTTCAACAACCTGGCTGATTTCGCAGCGGGCCGCGTCAACCAGTACGTGGTGCGTGCCCCGCGCGCGGGTGGCAGCTACGACGACATCCCGGCCAATTACACCCTGAAGAACACCGGTCTGTTCATCCAGGACAGCTGGGCGGTCAACAGCAACCTGACCGTGCAGGGCGGCGTCCGCGTCGACATGCCGGACTTCAGCAACCAGCGCCTGTACAACCCGCGCATCATGGAGCTGTACGGCTACGACAACACCAAGCTGCCCGACAAGAAGCTGGTGCAGCCGCGCTTCGGCTTCAACTACACCTTCGACAGCGATCGTCCGACCCAGCTGCGTGGCGGCGTGGGCCTGTTCGGTGGCGCGGCCCCGAACGTGTGGCTGGCAGGTGCCTACCAGAACACCGGCCTGAACTACACCGAGTACACCGTTCGTAACCAGACCGGCATTTTCACCCCGAACACCAATCCGCCGTACATCCCGGCTGCAGGTGCCGGTGCTCGCCAGAACGTCGACATCGCCGCGCCGGACCTGAAACTGCCGTCGGTGTGGAAGTCGAACCTTGCCTTCGACCACGAACTGCCGTGGTACGGCATCGTCGCGTCGGCTGAGTTCCTGTACACCAAGGTCAAGAGCGGCATCTACTTCGAGCGCCTGGACCTGTACAAGAACGCTGGTGGCCCGTCGTACACCCGTATCGGCCAGGACGGTCGTGAGCTGTACTGGAACCCGCAGGGCTACGTGCCGTGCGCCGGCACCAACTGCTCGATCCGCGAAGGCGCGACCGCCGTCGGCGGTGGCACCGTGGGTGGCAAGGCCAACCGTCCGGATGACATCGGCGACGTGCTGCTGATGCGCAACACCGACAAGGGCAGCAGCCGCCAGTTCACCGTCGGCCTGAACAAGCCGCTGACCGAGAACTGGGGCTGGTCGCTGGCCTACACCTACACCGCCGCGAAGGAAGTCAGCCCGCTGACCAGCTCGCAGAACACCTCCAACTGGGGCAGCACCCTGATCGGCACCGCCAACGAGAACGTGGCCTATGATTCGCGCTACGCGATCAAGGACCGCGTGACCGGTTCGATCAACTGGAAGAAGGCGTTCTTCGGCAACTACAACACCACCGTGGGCCTGTTCTACGAAGGTCGTTCGGGTCGTCCGTTCAGCTACATCTACTACAACGACATGAACGGCGACGCCGCTGCCACCACCGGCGCCGGCTACTTCAACGACCTGTTCTACGTGCCGAACGGCCCGGGCGACGTCAAGTTCACCGGCGGCGCGACGATGGAGAAGGCCTTCTTCGACTGGCTGGCCGCCAACCCGCAGCTGGCGAAGTACCAGGGCCAGATCGCCCCGGCCAACGCCTTCCGCACCAAGTGGGTCAACAGCTTCGACCTGCACATCGCCCAGGAATTCCCGGGCTTCGTGAAGGAGCACAAGGGTGAGCTGGCGCTGGACATCATGAATGTCGGCAACCTGCTCAACAAGAAGTGGGGCCGCATCGAAGATTACGGCTTCAACTCGACCGCCCGCGTGGCCAGCTACGCAGGTATCGATCCGGCCACCGGCAAGTACATCTACAACTTCACCGGCAGCACCGATACCCCGACCATCCAGGAAAACAACAACGACAAGGGCAATACCGGCGTGTCGCGTTGGTCGATGCAGCTGACCCTGAAGTACAAGTTCTGATCCTTCAGAGCCTGATGATGTAAATGGAAACGGCCGGGGAAACCCGGCCGTTTTCCGTTCAGGCGAAAGTCCTTGCGGGCGGCTCTGCATGGGCGTAGCATCCGGAAATGTGCGCGGCGCCAATGCCGCCGAAGCGGTCCCAGGCAGGTGATCACGGGCAGCACATATCCAACGGTCGGGTTTCCCGGCCGTTTTGCTTTTTAAGGGGGCGGCAGTACAGTCGGAAACCTTGAAGGAAGCGAAAAATTGGATATGACCACGAACGAAAAAGCAGCCCGCGCGCTGCCGGTGCAGGACGCACGGATCTACCCGCGCGGTGGGCTGGATGTGCTGTCGCGGGCCGAAGTGGCGCGCCTGCGCGATGCCTCCGCCGGCGGCATGCACGAGCTGCTGCGCCGCTGCGCGCTGGCCGTGCTGACCAGCGGCAGTGCCTCTGACGATCCGCGTGCGGCGCGCGATCTGTATCCCGATTTCGACATCCAGGTGGCGCAGCAGGATCGCGGCGTGCGCATCGACCTGGTCAACGCGCCGGCGATGGCCTTCGTCGATGGCGAGATCATCCGCGGCGTTGCCGAACTGCTGTTCGCGGTGGTGCGTGACCTGGCCTACATGGCCATCGAGATGGGCCCGGCCTATGCGGCCGAGCTGGAGTCGTCCGAAGGCATCACCAATGCGGTGTTCGGCCTGCTGCGCAACGCCCGCATCCTCAACCCGGGTGATCCGAACCTGGTGGTGTGCTGGGGCGGCCACTCGATCTCGCGCGACGAATACCTGTACACCAAACAGGTGGGCTACGAGTTGGGCCTGCGCGGCCTGGACATCTGCACCGGCTGCGGCCCGGGCGCGATGAAGGGCCCGATGAAGGGCGCCACCATCGCCCACGCCAAGCAGCGCCGTACCGTGACGCGTTACATCGGCCTGACCGAGCCGGGCATCATCGCCGCCGAGTCGCCGAACCCGATCGTCAACCACCTGGTGATCATGCCGGACATCGAGAAGCGCCTGGAGGCCTTCGTCCGCATCGGCCACGGCATCATCGTGTTCGCCGGTGGCGTCGGTACCGCCGAGGAGATCCTGTACCTGCTCGGCATCCTGCTGCGCGAGGAAAACAAGGACCTGCCGTTCCCGCTGATCCTGACCGGCCCGACCGTGGCCGCGCCGTACTTCGAGCAGATCGACCGCTTCATCCGCCTGACCCTGGGCGATGAAGCCGCCGAGCGCTACGAGATCATCATCGGTGACCCGGTGGCGGTGGCGAAGAAGATGGCCAACGGCATCAAGCGCGTGCGCGAACACCGCCTGGCGCAGAAGGACTCGTTCTTCTTCAACTGGTCGATCGAGATTCCGTGGGAATACCAGCAGCCGTTCGTGCCGACCCACGAGGCGATGGCCGCGCTGGACCTGCACCACGGGCGTGCGCCACACGCGCTGGCGGCCGACCTGCGCCGGGCGTTCTCCGGCATCGTGGCCGGCAACGTGAAGGAAGACGGCATGCGCCGCATCGAGCAGTTCGGGCCGTTCCAGATCCACGGCGACACCGACATGATGCAGGCCCTGGACGCGCTGCTGCGCGCCTTCGTCGAACAGCGCCGGATGAAGATCTCCGGCGAATACCAGCCCTGCTACCAGGTGCTGGCCTGAGCCTGCGCCGGCGCGATGGGGCTCGCGCCGGGCCGGACAGGAGAGGGCGGGTCGTCAAGCCTTTGACGCCCGTCGTCCCGGATTGACCGTTCATCCTGCCGCCGCTTGCCGGTGGCAGGGCGATGGCCCATCGTGGCCATCAACACGCTGGGGAGCGTCCAATGTCTTTGCGCCGGGAAAGCGGCTTCACGTTGATCGAGCTGATGGTCACCATCGCCGTGGTGGCGATCCTGGCCGCGATCGCGTTTCCGAGCTTCCAGGGCACCCTGCGTTCCAGCCGGGTGACCTCGGGCAACAATGAAATCCTGGGCCTGCTCAGCCTGGCCCGCAGCGAGGCGATCCGCAGCAACCGCGGCGGCGGCGTGTGCGGCAGCAGCGATGGCGCCAGCTGCGACGGCAGCTGGTCTGGCGGCATGCTGGCCTTCGCCGATACCAACGGTGATGGCGAGATGTCGTCGGGCGAGACCGTCCTGCGCTTCGTCAATGGAAGCCCGAAGCTGACGGTCAGCGGGCCGTCGGAGGTGATCGCCTTCGATGGCCGTGGGCGCCGCAGGGCCAGCGCCGATCAGCAGATCCTGCTGGAGCCGGATGTCTGCAGCAAGGACGCGCTGCACAAGCGCACATTGACGGTGAACGCCTCCGGGCAGATCCGCAGCACCAAGGAAGCCTGCCCATGAAATCCCGTTCCGTCCGCGCGCGGCAGGCAGGGGGCTTCACCCTGCTGGAAGTGCTGATCGCCATCATCGTGCTGGCATTCGGCCTGCTGGGTTTCGCGCTGCTGCAGACCATGAACGTCCGCTTCGTGCAGAGCGCCAACTACCGTACCCAGGCCACCAATCTTGCCTATGACCTGACCGAGCAGATGCGCAGCAACCGCTATCAGGCGGCGTGGTATACCACCGCGTCGTTTGCCGCAGGCAGCAAGACCGCCGAGAAGGCGTGCAGTGCCGATACCGGCGACGTCGCCATTTCCGCCAAGGTCGCGCGCTGGCAGTGCCAGGTGGTGAAGGCGCTGGGTGATGACGCCGGCGCGGAAGTCACCTACAACGGCGGCAACGTGAGGGTGGCCGTCAGCTGGGGCGACCAGCGCTGGGATCCGGACGATCCGGACAAGGCCACCACCTTCGCCCTGGATACGGAGCTGTGAGCATGGCCATGAACCGTCGTGCCGCCATGACCGGCCTGTCGCTGGTTGAACTGATGGTCGCGCTGGTGATCAGCCTCGTGCTGATGCTGGGCGTGGTCCAGGTGTTCATCGCCTCGCAGACGGCCTCCCGCCTGTCCGAGGGCGCCTCCCGCGTGCAGGAGAACGCGCGTTTCGCGCTGGATTTCCTGGAGCGCGACATCCGCATGGCCGGACACATGGGCTGCGTCAACGACCAGGCCCATGTGGTGAAGAACCAGGGCGACCCGGTGTCACACCTGGGGGCAACCTCGGGCGACGGCAGTCCGCTGGATTTCAGCGTGTCCATCCAGGGCTTCGATGCGCCCGAGACGACGCCGGGCGGGAGCCTGACGCTGGGCGCGGACTGGTCGGCTCCGACCGGCCTGCCTACCGCGATCGAAGGGCTCATCCCGGCACCCGCCGGCGGCAGCGACGTGCTCGTCCTGCGCTTCTTCGCGCCGGAAGGCGTGCCGGTCACGGCCATTTCCACGGACGGCGGCAACGCGCTGCTGGACATGGACAGCACCCGCGTCGCCCGCCTGACTGGCGGTGGCGTGGGTGATCCGACCCTGTTCGGCATCGCCGACTGCGGCCACGCGGATGTGTTCGCGGGCACGTTGAGCGCCGCACGGGTCACCGCCGCCTCGCTCGACCTGTCGCGCTATGCCGCGCAGCCCACCGGGCAGACGATGCTGTATCGCGCCGAGTCGATGGTCTATTACGTGGGCATCAATCCGGAGACGAAGCAGCCGGGCCTGCGCCGCGCGCGTGCCGACAGTGATGGCGCCTACTCGATCAACGAAGAACTGGTGGAAGGCATCGAAAGCCTGCAGTTGATGTACGGCCTGGACAACACCGCCAACATCAGCCTGGACACGCCGCCGGCCGGCAACATCACGCAGTTCGCTGCGGCCGATGACGTCAGCACTGATGCCGATGCCGCGGGTGCCGCGCAATGGCTGCGCGTGGGGCAGGTGCAGGTGGGGCTGCTGGCACGCAGTCCGTCGCCGTCGTCCTCGACCCGCTCGGCCAATGCGCTGTCCGTGCTCGGCGTGGGCTTTGCCAACGGCGACAAGTCCGATGGTCATTACCGCTCCAGCTATGAAGTGTCGATTGCGCTGCGCAATCGCCTGTTCGGAAACTGACCATGACTCCTTTCCCGCGCTCCTTCCGGCCTGTCGTCGCTCCCGCCCAGCAGCGGGGTGCGGTGCTGTATGTGGCCCTGGTGATGCTCATCCTGCTGGCGCTGCTCGGAATTGCCGGCATGCAGGTGGCCGGCATGCAGGAAAAGATGGCGGCCAACTACCGGGCGGCCAACCGCGCTTTCCAGAATTCGGAAGGCGTGGTGCGGGCGGCCGAGCGTTCGGTGGAACAGATCACCAATCGCGAAAGCGTGAGCGAGGGCAGCCTGCTGCAGGCAGGGGATGTATCGCGTGTCTGCGATGACGGTTTCGATCCGGCCAGCTGGGCGGAGGACCGGCGCGACGAGACGTCGCCGGCCGTCAACGTGCGGCAGATCGACAGCTGCGTGGTCGGCGAATCGTCGCTGGACATGGGCCGACCGCTGGATGACACCACACCGATCTACCAGATCACCGGGTTCGCTACCGACGATGCCGATGCGAGCTCGTCGTCGGTGGTGATCGACACCGTATTCAAACTCTGAGGACGCAGGCCATGGCTTCGCGCAAATTCCGCTTCATGGCCGCAGGCGGCGCCGCACTGGCGCTGGGGGGAGGCTATTTCATCTACAGCCTGATGGCCGCCCAGGCCCAGGGCACGTTGGCGCAGGCGCCGCTGAACATCCAGGTGCAGACGCCGCCAGCGTTCCTGATGGCGCTGGACGATTCCGGTTCGATGCTGTGGGAAACGCTGAACAATACGCGCGACGGTGCTTATCGCTGGGATGGCAGCAGCTTCTACAACAAGGGAACAGCCAACGGATTCGATGGTTCGGGGCAGCGTTACCTGTATGTGTTTCCGAGTTATGGGCGGGATAGCAATGTGGCTATCCCGCCGTTGGATAACTTTGGATTCGCGCGTTCGCCAGATGTCAATTCATCCTATTACGATCCCCGTGAGAGCTACCCGGGCTGGAAGACGGGACTGTCTGCGCCGGCAACCTCCAATTACCTGGAGATCAAAGCGGCCAGTGCACCTCTCGATCCCCGGCCGGCCGGCGCGCCCGCCAAGATCGGTGGTGCGCTGAATCTGACGGCGGACTCGCTGTTGACCAGCATGCAGACTGGCGGCAGGGATTCGGGAAGCTGGCGATTCCGCTTCCGTTCCGGGATGAAACTGCCGGTAGGCACCCGTATCGAGCGCGGTCGGTGCAGCTTGAGCGGTGGAGCTGTGCAGGGGGAGGGAACGTTTGACAGAGTCACCCGTGAGACTTCCATCAACAGCTCAAGCTGCGACGCTGCTGTGGCTTTCTACCCGGCGACGTTCTTCCTTGAGAATCCCGCTACGCTTCCTGCGGATTACGGCTATACCGCCACACCGGTAGCTATTGCCAGTTCGCCGGGTGGCCGGCCGGGGACGCTGTACAAGTACGAGATCAAGCTTGCGAACTTCGGCAATAACCAAGCGAAGTACGACAATGCCATGCAGAGCTTCGCAAACTGGTTCAGCCTGTACCGGACTCGCCGCGAGGCGTTGATCGGCGCGGCCACCAATGCGCTGTATGACACCACCAATCTGCGAGTGGGCTGGTTCCGCATCAATGGTCGACGTCCAGTGACCATGTTCGACATGACGACCGAGTCGCAAAGGGCGAAGCTGCTCAGCGAAATCACCAGTGAAATGCGGGCCGACGACAGTACGCCCAATCGTTCTGCCGCCGACTACCTGGGCAAGCAGTTCCAGCGCACGGATGAAGGGGCTCCCGTGCTTCTGGCCTGCCAGAAGAATGCGGGCATGCTGTTCACCGATGGTTACATCAATGAAGATGGAAACACGACATTGATGAAGGACCTGGTGGCGCCCTACTACAAGGGCCCTCTGGTTCCTTCGCTTGATAACGGCTCGGTGCCAGTTCCTGCAGAGTGCAAGGGTTCCAGTCCGGACGCTTCACTGGACTGCAACAAGCAGCTGCACATGAATTTCTACGGCGTGACGCTGGGTACGCAGGGCAAGGAGTTCGGCGTCAAGTATCTGCCGGACCCGGAGCGGCCTTGGGTCCTGAGTCCCGACCCCTACGTGACAAAACCCAATTTCCCGACCACAACGCAGAACCTCAAGCCGGAGGCAGTCGACGAGCTGTGGAACGCGGTGTATGACAGCCACGGCGAAATGGTCAATGCCACGCGTCCAGGCGATATCACTGCTGCCATGCGCCGTATCATCAGCAACGTCGCCCAGGGCGCAACGCCGTCCGGTTCACGTTCGTTGACCGGTGCGCGCATTGGCGTGGGCTCGCTGTCGGTGGAGCCATTCTACGAGGCAACCAACAACGGCACGGACTGGTATGGAAAGCTGCATGCCTTCAAGCTGAAGGTTGATGCGACCACCCGCGCGATCGTTTCTGAAGAAGCGTGGGAAGCGGCCGCGCAGATGCCGGCGGCCGCATCGCGCCGCATTCGCTTCTGGCGCGATGGTGCGCTGGTGGACTTCTCCGGTGGCAATGTCAGTCTGGCCAATCTGTGCGACAAGTCGGGTGTGATGTCTCCGGGCATCCTGATCTGCAGCGCTTCGGAACTGGAAGGGCTGGCTACGGACTCGACAACGGCAGTGGCATACCTGCGCGGAGATGTCAGCCATGAGAAGCGCAACGGCGGCAAGCTGCGCGACCGCAGTACGGTGCTGGGCGACATCATCACCTCCACCCCGGCCCTGAGCTCGCCGCTGGATGACTACGGTTTCCGCCGCCTGCCAGGCTCGATGGGCACCAGTTATGCCGACTACATGGTCACCAAGCGCAATGACCACAGGTATATGGTCTATGCCGCTGCCAACGACGGCATGCTGCACGCCTTCGATGGCGGCATGGGGGCCGACGGGGAGATGGACGGTGAAGGTGGCAAGGAGCTGTTTGCGTACATTCCATCCACGTCGCTGGGCCACATGGGCAACCTGCTGCTGCCCAACGACCCCACCAACCAGAACGTCCAGCGCTTCCAGCATCGCTACTACGTCGATGGCCCGGTAACGGTCAGCGATACCTATGGCAGCAACGGCTGGACGACCTCGCTGGTAGGCACGGCCGGAGCTGGCGGGCGCAGTGTGTTCGCGCTGGATGTGTCCGATCCTGCCCAGTTCGGCGGTGCCGGCTCCCTGCTGTGGGAGATCAGCGACCTCAACGCCGCACTGGATGAAGAGGTGCGCGCCAACATCGGCCACGTGCTGGGCAAGCCGGTGATCGTGCCGATGAAGAACGCCGACGGTTCTGTGGGCTTCCGCGCGATATTTGGCAACGGCTATGAAAGCAGGAGTGGCAAGGCCGTGTTGTTCGTTGTCGACATGCTGGCCAGCAGCACGCCGACCATCCGCATGATCGAGGCGGTCGAGTCGGGTCAGAACCTGCCTGCCGGCAACAATGGCCTGGGCAATATCGTCGTGGTCGATCGCTGGGGTGGGACGAGCCAGAACGACCGGGTGCGCGACGGCCTGGCCGATACCGTCTACGCTGCTGACAAGCGGGGTGCGATCTGGAAATTCGACCTGCGCGACGATGCAGCACCGACGGCGCCGCTGTTCACCACCGATACCCACGTCGATCGCAGCGACCAGCGGACCTACCGCCAGCCGATTACCGGTGGCATGACGGTGACCACGGGGGCCTCCGGTGGTGTGATGCTGATCTTCGGCACCGGCAGCTTCTCCTACTACGGCGATGAGAACGACGCGGCGGTGCAGGCGCTGTATGGCATCAACGACACCGAAGTCGGGCAGCCCGGAACGACGCTGACCTCAGCCAACCTGCGTCCGTTCACGGCACAGTTCGACAATGGCATGCGCACCCTTTCGCCAGGGACTGTTCCGGCGCAGAGCCGTGGCTGGACTGTGACGCTGTCAGGCAAGGAGCGTGCGGTGGGTAATCCGCGCATTGTTTCGGGTGTGGTGTTCATGCCGACCTACATTCCATCAGAGTCCCAGGGCTGTTCGGTGGATGGTGCGAACTGGGTGTTCGGCCTGCAGGCCAGCAGTGGCGAGGCGGCGATGTCACAGGTGCGCTTTGGTGCTCCTGATGGCGCGTCGCCCGGCGCAGGCACGGCTGGCGTGCCCTTGAGTACGGGCGGCAACGCGCCGGTGCGGGATGTCACCACTTCGGTGGTGCCACGGCTGGCGCCGCCGGACCCGGGCAAGCCTGGAAGTCCGCCGCCGAAACCCCCGGGCGATGCCTGCATGATGCAGATTTCGGTGGCTGGCGCGGAGCCGATGTACCTGCCGTACCCCTGCGGTCGCCAGTCGTGGAGGCAGATCCAGTGATCGACGTTCCTTCTTTCCAGGCACCAGGAGCCACCGCAATGCGTACACTGTGGATGGCGGGCCGCGTGGCCCGCGGTTTCAGCCTGATCGAACTGATGATCGTGGTGGCGGTCGTGGCGATCCTTGCTGCGATCGCCTATCCGAACTACAGCGCGCATGTTCTCAAGTCGCGGCGCGCGCAGGCCAAGGCCGATCTGGTGGAGTACGCGCAGCTGGCCGAGCGCTACCACACCATCAACAACACCTATGTGGGCTTCACCTTCCCCGGCGGAGCTGAGTCCATCAACTCGCCACGCGAGGGCGGCACCGCGGCCTACACCCTGTCCATGGAGACCGGGCAGTCGACGTTCACGTTCACGGCAGCAGCGGCCAATGCGCAGACCAAGGACAAATGTGGCGACCTGACGCTCAATCAGGCCAACGTGAAGACGTCGCAGGCAACACTGTCCGACTGCTGGTGACGCGAGCGGGAAGCTGCCTGCAGGGCTGCGTGAAAGAGTGTTGCACTCTCGGTTCGAGGTGATTACAATGCGCCTCCCCGCCCGAATAGCTCAGCCGGTTAGAGCACTTGACTGTTAATCAGGGGGTCGTTGGTTCGAGTCCAACTTCGGGCGCCAAGCATTACGCATCAAAGGCTTGCGGTTATCCGCAGGCCTTTTTTGTTGTCAGCAGGGCGGGCCGTCCTGGCTGCGGGTCGAGCGGATTCTGCCGCTGTTGCTGACGATGACGCGGGCATGCTCCCGGTCGTCCGCGCAGATGCGCAGCGTCAGGTTCGCTCCGGGACTGCGGCCATCCGGCTGGAAGTAGATCTGTGGCCGGCCGCTGCTGCTGGCGGCGCTGATCCTGACGCTGGACAGGCCGGACTGGTGCAGCAGGATGGAGTCGACGGAGGAGGGGGGCTGTCGTCGCCCGTCGGTCCTGTACACGATCCAGCCCTGGCTCCAATCGTCGCCGCAGTGGTGCCCATCGGGGCTTGCGCACAGGCCGATCAGCGCACTGCGCATGATGGCCTGGTAGCGCGCGGTGGCCAGGCCGGACTGCAGGCCGAGGCGGGTGGATTCCGCACGTTGATGCAGCATCAGTTCCTGCAGGGCGGGCCAGCCGGCTGCCAGCAGGACGGCAAGGACCGCCACCACCACCAGTAGTTCGAGCAGATGCATGCCGTGCTGTGTGTCGGGGCTGGAAGCAGGAGGGAGGCGCATGCATCCAGCCTCGCTGCCTCGCAGGGACTGCACCATCAGGTAGCGCCGCGCTCGGCTGCCCGGAAACCCCTCAGCCGGCCGTCACTGCTGGCCCCGTATACTCACCTTTCCCGGGAACTGGCAACACCATGAGCGACCGTTTTGAACTCGTCTCGCCGTACTCGCCGGCGGGCGACCAGCCCGATGCCATCGCGAAGCTGACCAGCAACTTCGAAGCGGGCATCGCCAAGCAGACCCTGCTGGGCGTCACCGGCTCGGGCAAGACCTACACCATCGCCAACGTCATCCAGAACGTGCAGAAGCCGACGCTGATCATGGCGCCGAACAAGACGCTGGCGGCGCAGCTGTATGGCGAGTTCAAGGCGTTCTTCCCGCACAACGCGGTGGAGTACTTCGTCAGCTACTACGATTACTACCAGCCGGAAGCCTATGTGCCGTCGTCGGACACCTTCATCGAGAAGGACAGTTCGATCAACGAGCACATCGAGCAGATGCGCCTGGCCGCGACCAAGACCCTGCTGTCGCGCCCAGATGCGATCGTGGTGGCGACCGTATCGGCGATCTATGGCCTGGGTGCCCCCGAGGATTACCTGTCGCTGCGCCTGATCCTGTCCAAGGGCGAGCGCATCGACCAGCGCGACCTGATCAATCACCTGACCCAGCTGCAGTACACGCGCAACGAGTACGAACTGCAGCGCGGTACGTTCCGCGTGCGCGGCGAAGTGATCGATGTGTTCCCGGCCGAGTCGGACAGCGAGGCACTGCGCCTGGAGCTGTTCGATGGTGAGGTCGAGAAAATCACGTTGTTCGACCCGCTCACCGGCGAGACGCTGCGCAACATGCAGCGCTTCACCGTGTACCCGAAGACCCACTACGCGACCACCCGCGAGCGTGTGCTGGCGGCGGTGGACACCATCAAGGTCGAGTTGAAGGAGCGGCTGGAGCAGCTGTACGCGGAGAACAAGCTGGTCGAGGCGCAGCGCCTGGCCCAGCGCACCCAGTTCGACATCGAAATGATGGCCGAGGTCGGCTTCTGCAACGGCATCGAGAACTACTCGCGCCACCTCACCGGCAAGAATGCCGGCGAGCCGCCGCCGACCCTGTTCGACTACCTGCCGCCCGACGCGCTGCTGGTGATCGACGAATCGCACGTGACCATTCCGCAGATCGGCGCGATGTTCAAGGGCGATCGCTCGCGCAAGGAGACCCTGGTCGAATTCGGCTTCCGCCTGCCATCGGCGCTGGACAATCGTCCGCTGCGCTTCGAGGAGTGGGAGGAGCGCTGCCCACGTGCGATCTACGTGTCGGCTACGCCCGGCCCCTATGAATATCGTGAAGCGGGAGACGAGATCACCGAACTGGTGGTGCGCCCGACCGGCCTGATCGATCCGGTGGTGGAAATCCGTCCGGTCGGTACCCAGGTCGATGACCTGATGAGCGAGGCCAACGAGCGCATCAAGGCCGGCGACCGCGTGCTGGTCACCACGCTGACCAAGCGCATGGCGGAGAACCTCACCGAATACCTCACCGAGCATGGCATCCGCGTGCGCTACCTGCATTCGGACGTGGACACGGTCGAGCGCGTGGAGATCATCCGCGACCTGCGCCTGGGCAAGTTCGACGTGCTGGTCGGCATCAACCTGCTGCGCGAAGGCCTGGATATGCCCGAGGTGTCGCTGGTGGCGATCCTGGATGCCGACAAGGAGGGCTTCCTGCGCTCGACGGGTTCGTTGATCCAGACCATCGGCCGCGCGGCGCGCAATGTGCGCGGCAAGGCGATCCTCTATGCCGACAAGGTCACCCGGTCGATGCAGGCGGCAATCGACGAGACCGACCGCCGCCGCGCCAAGCAGGTCGAGTACAACGAGGAACACGGCATCGTGCCGCGCTCGGTGGCACGGCCGATCGTCGACGTGCTGGAAGGCGCCCGGTCCGATGCAGCGGAGAAAGAAGCCAAGAAGGGCAAGGGCAAGAGCCGGGCAGGCGTGGCAGAGGAAGGGGCCGACTACCGGTCGCTCAGCCCGGCCCAGCTGGCCACCCGGCTCAAGGCGCTGGAGCAGCAGATGTACCAGCATGCCAAGGACCTGGAGTTCGAGGATGCGGCACGCGTGCGCGACCAGATCCGGCAGCTGAAGGAAGCCAGCCTGGGCTGAACACGGCAGGCAGCCGCATCTTCACAAAAGTGTTGCGCTTCACGGCTGGCATCCGTAATATACGCGGCCTGCACCGACGCAATCGCGGAAATGCAGAAGCAAAACGGGCGGTTAGCTCAGCGGTAGAGCACTACCTTGACATGGTAGGGGTCACAGGTTCGAACCCTGTACCGCCCACCACGAAGTCCCTGCAAAGGGGCTGTCGTGAACTGCAAAGCCCGGCCCTGGCGCCGGGTTTTTACGTAGCAAGGCCAGCTTTCGGGCGGCAAGAACAAGATGGGCGGTTAGCTCAGCGGTAGAGCACTACCTTGACATGGTAGGGGTCACAGGTTCGAACCCTGTACCGCCCACCACCTGGCTCCTGGTATGACCGGTGCAGCGGTGGATCACGATGAAAGCCGGCCTTGGGCCGGCTTTTTTCGTTTGTGCTGGCAGCCTCGCCGCGCATCAGCGCTGCGCGACCCATTCGTCGATGCTGATCATGCGCTGCAGCTTCCAGTGGCCCTCGACGCGTTCCCAGACCTGCGCGTAGCGCGCCGGCCTGGACCGTTGCTGCTGGCCGTCTGCGGCCAGAGGCTGGTAGCCAACACGCAGTACGCGGTCCTGGCGCAGCCGGTACAGCTGCAGGGTGGCCGGATCCCGTGCCGCCGGAGCGCCCGCGTGCCCGGCATCGGCCTGCAGGATCTGGCGGCGCAGGGAGACATCCCCGGCATCGGCATCGCGGCCGAACAAGCCAGCGCACAACAGCAGCAGGGCAAGCATCGGCATGGCACGGTGCTCCGGAGAAGGGAGTCCAGCGTGGCACTGCCTCCTGTGCGGTGAAACCGGTATGCGACGAAAGCCGGTAAAGCGTGCGTCAAGCGGGTCCGTGGAGGATGAATCCGGGGTGGGGTGGCCAGTACCCCGTGGCCCTGCCACCGCCGCGGAGCCGGAACAGCGTCGCGGCGGTGACAGCGGGTCAGAGAGCCCGGGCTTCGGAACGGATGGGATTACAACGGATCACAGCACAGCACCTGGCCGGGCTTGCCGGAATTGCCGAACGGACAGCTCGGGTGCGGTTCGCAGCCCGGCGCGTAGCCGGCCTTGGGCGCGACGGCGAAGGCCTGGGCGGCGCCGAAGGCCATGGCCGCGACAACGACGATACCGGCGACGGACGAAAGGACTTTCTTTCCGATCATGTGTATCTCCTTGGTTGGCGTTGTGGTGTTGCAGTTGCCGAAGGCACGTGAGTGCCAGTGGTGGCGCGTGATGTAGTGATGAGGGGCTGGCGCGTGCCAGGTCAGGGCAGGGCGAGGTCCGGCGCCAACGACGTCATGGCGGCATGTACGACCTGCTCATCAAGCTGGCCGACATGCTTGTAGGCCACGCTGCCGTCGTTACCCAGCACGATCAGCATCGGCGTGACCGTTGCGCGATAGCGCTTCGATGCATCGCCTCCGCTGTCGATGGCGATCGGGAAGCGCAGATCGTGCCTGCCGGCGTAGCCGGCCAGTTCATCGTAGGGAGGAAGGCCCACGCCGATCAGTTCACTGGCGCCCCGTGCAGCGGCAATCTTCCGCACATGCGGCATCGAGGCCAGGCAGTAGCGGCAGGCCGTGGAGAAGAAATAGAGGATCTGCGGGCTGGCGCGTGGGCCACCAATCTGCACGCGGGCCTGCTGCGTGGTCGTCAGTGCAAGCGGGGCGGCGAGGCTGCCAAGTGCCAGGCCGTGCGCTTCAAGCCGCATCTCCTGCAGCTGCGAGGCCATCTGTTGGTTGATCTGCCGCAGTTGGCGGTTCTGCCATCCCAGCGCGACGATCAGCGCAGACAGCAACAGGGCCACAACAGGGAACAGGACGCGCTTGATCATCGATCATCCTTGAACGCAGCGTTGGGCCGAACATACCGGAACTGGCGCACAGGTTGTTAAGCCGATGTTCGCCACGTGCGCACGGGTGCCGCGCCTGTACTAGAGTGGCACCCGCGCAGGCATGCGCGCCTGCCTTCCCCTCATTACCAGAAGGATTTCCCGATGAGCGATCATGTCCCGGTGTCCCGGCCCAATCCAGTGCTTGAACTGCTGTTCGGCGGCAACATGCTGGAGGGCACGTTCAAGGCGGTGGTCTGGGTGGCCCTGCTGGCTGCAGTCCTGGCCTGGACGACCTTCCGCTGAGTCCTTGCGCGGCGCTGCAGCACCGGTTGCAGGCGCCGTTGCTACCCTGAGCTCAGGCGTTGAAGGCCTGGCGCAGGCTGCGCAGGGTCGCCTGGCGCTGTTCCTTCGCGATGGCCTCACCCATCTCCAGCTCCTGCAGGCGCAGCCCGACCAGGGTCATCGACAGCGCGTAGCCGCGCGCTGCATCGGCTACGCGCGAGAGTCCCAGGGCGCGCCGCGCCAACGCGTTGACGTGTTCCAGGTCGGGCATCAGGCCCAGATAGGCGCGCTCGGCGCTTTCCAGATCGGGAGCACGCAGGATCGCGTGCGCTTCAGCAGCAGGGGAGACGGAGGCCATGGGGGGTCCTTGTCCGTAGCAGGCGCTCGATCAGAACGAGCGCATCAGGGAAACGAAGGCCGACGTCTGTGTACCACGTCGTGCCATCGGGCTATCCTTCACCGCATCGCCGAACCACTGGTTGGCGACCACGCCTGTTGCACGCCACTTGGTGCCCAGCGGCGTGCTGACCGCGATCTCCAGGCTCGGCGATGTCGTGCTGCCCGGGCGGTAGGCTGCCAGGCCCGAGCGCAGTGCTTCCTCGTCGCTGATGCCGTAGTAGTAGTCCAGCAGGCGTGCGCTGGAGTGCACCACGCCCACCCGTGGCACCCAGGTGAAGCGGCCGGCCTGGATCGGATAGCTGTAATGCAGGCGCGATTCGAAGCCACCGCCATGCCCGGTGATCTCACGCATCACACCGGCCTCGACAATGCCCCAGTCGGCGCTGTATTCACCGTTGATTCCTGCCATGGCCGACATCTGCCGGCTGTGCAGGCGGCGCAGCTGCGGATCATTCACGTCGTCGGTCTTGAAGCGCAGCGTGTAGGGCGTGAGTGCCGCCGACAGCCGCAGGCCCTGGCCTTTGTACAGGTACATGCCCAGCGAGCCGGGGCTGGCGAAGAAGCGCTGGCCCTGCCAGGAAATCGCCGGTACGACCAGCGGCTTGACGTCGTAGTGCGCATACGCGCCGGACGTCGCACCTGCGGTGATGCCGGCCTGCACGCCGGGGCTGCGGTCGGCGGCATGCGTGATCAACGGCAGGCCGATGGCAGCGGAGAACAGCAGGGGGCGCAGCAGGGTCGGGGACAGCGACGGCATCGATCAGCCACTTTGCGGGGGATGGCTGTGCATGGTGCGGGCCCAACATTGTCAGAACATTGCGCCTGGGCAATCGGCATGCAATGACGCCCAAAGCAGGCGCCAGGCACTATGATCGGCACCGTTTCCGACAGCCGAGTCCCTGATGCGCATCCTTCTGGTCGAAGACGATCCTGATCTGTCCCGTGCCCTGCAATCGGGCCTGGAGCGGCAGGGCGTGGTGGCCGACGTGGTCGGCAGCCTGGCCGAGGCGGCCATCGCGCTGCGCGAACCGGTGCACCAGCTGATGTTGCTGGACCGCCAGCTTCCCGATGGCGACGGCACGGGTTTTGTCGCTACCGCGCGTGCACTGCGCCCGAACCTGGCGGTGATCATGCTGACGGCCAAGGGCACGTTGTCGGACAAGGTCGAAGGGCTGGACGTCGGTGCCGATGATTACCTGGTCAAGCCGGTGGCGATCGAGGAACTGATGGCGCGCATCCGCGCGGTGTCGCGGCGGCCTTCTGCGATGGTGACACCGAGCCTGCGGCTGGGACGGCTTGAGTTCGACTTCGAATCGCTGCAGGCACAGGTGGAAGGCCAGCCGTTGGCGCTGCCGCGCCGGCAGGTGCTGGTGCTGCAGGCGCTGGCGATGCGGCAGGGGCGCACGGTCACCCGCAGTGCGCTGGAAGCGGCGGTATACGGCTTTGACGATGAGATCCAGTCCAATGCGCTCGATGCGCACATTTCCAAGCTGCGCAAGGCGCTTCAGCAGGCCGGGGCGGGCGTGGAGATCCACGTGATCCGGGGCGTCGGCTACCTGCTGGCGGAGGCCTGAGATGGCGCGTCCGATCCGTTCCATCACGCTCGGCCTGGCCTGGCGCCTGTTCCTCGCGCAGGCATTCACCGTGCTGTTCGCGGTGGTCGCGCTGATCCTGACCTGGGGTGACAAGGACTCCTGGGGCATGGACATGTTCATGGCCGAGGCGGTGGCCAAGGCCGTGCACAGTGAGGGCGGCCGGTTGGTGCTGGATGAAGCGCGCTGGCGCAGGCTGGACGCGGATGCGGGAGGCAATCTCTGGTTCGCGGCGGTCGATGACAAGGGCATCTGGCTGGAACGCGGCACGATTCCGGCCATCCACGCGCCGTTGCTGGCGCGGTTGCCGGCGCTGGGTGCCACCGAACTCGGTTCGCTGGTGCCGCCCTACCTGGATGTGGCAAGGGTGATGATCCGCAACGAGGATGGCCGACGCATCACGGTGATGGTGGGGGGCGCACCGAAGGGCGGGCTGCTGGATGGCGCACTGATGGTGTTGCGCCTGATTGGCTTGTGGTTCTTCCTGCCGCTGATCGTGGTCACGCTGCTGGTGATGCCGACGGTGATCCACCGCGCGATGCGCGGTGTGCGGCGTTCCGCGCAGCAGGCCAAGGAGCTGGATATCGGCCAGCCGGGCGCGCGGCTGGATGCGCAGCTGGTGTCGACCGAGGTTGCGCCGCTGGTGGAAGCGTTCAACGATGCGATCGACAAGGTGCAGCAGGGCTACGCGGCGCGCGACAAGTTCCTCGCCGATGCCGCACACGAGCTGCGCGTGCCGATCGCGGTGGTGCAGGCGCGCCTGTCACAGCTGCCGCAGGGCGAACTCAAGTCGCAGCTGCTCACCGACGTCGCCCGCCTCGGCAACGTGGCCGAGCATCTGCTCGACCTGCAGCGGCTCGACCGCAATGTCGGTGCGCTGCAACGGCTGGACCTGGCGCTGCTGGTGCGCGAAGCCGCTGCCGAGCTGGCGCCGCTGGTGGTAGGGGCGGGCTATGGCTTCGAGGTGGATGCGCCGGACGCGCCGGTGTGGATCCACGGCGACAGCCTGGCGCTGGGGCGGGTGATCGCCAACCTGGTGCACAACGCCATCGTCCACGGTGGCGGGCGCGGCACCATCTGCGTGCGCCTGGATGAGCGCGGCCTGCTGGAAGTCAGCGACCAGGGCGCCGGCATTCCGGTCAATGATCGCGAGGCGATCTTCGAGCCGTTCCACCGGCTGCGCGCGGCCGGCAGTGGTAGTGGGCTGGGCCTGCATCTGGTGAAGGAGATCGTGCAGCACCACGGCGGCTCGGTCAGTGTCGGCGAAGCGGCCGGCGGCGGCGCCAGCTTCCGGGTCAATTTCCATCGCGGCACCGTTCGGCGCTGACAGCCGCGCGGGGCGTTGCCCGATAGGCAAGCCGTCGTGACCGATTGCAGGCTGCACGGATGGTTCCCGAACGATCCGCTCCACCCCTGTTCGGTGGGGGCAGTGCCACAGGGCTGGTGCTGGGCGCGCTGGCCTGCATGCAGCTGCCGGTGCTGCTGCCGCTGTGGCTGTGCGCGCCGTTGGCGGTCGCCGCTGGCGCCTGCTGGCTGGCGCGCTGGCGTGGCCGGGGCTGGGCGATGGCCGTGTTCGGGCTGGCATGGGCGACGCTGCACGGGCATTGGGCGCTGCACCGCCAGATGCCTCCCGCTGCACCGGCGCAGGATGTGCGGGTGCAGGGACGCGTGGTCGAGCTTCCACACAGCGGGCCCGGTTACACGCGTTTCGTACTGCGTGTGGACGAGGCCGGGGCGCTGCCGTCGCTGCGTGGTACGCGCCTGCAGGTGACCTGGAGCGATCCGTGGCGCGGGCCTGCAAGCGCTGGCAGCGGGGGCGGGCGCCATGCGGTTCGCGCCGGGGCGCACTGGGACCTGTCACTGCGCCTGCGGGCGCCGCGTTCACGGATCAATCCGGGCGGCTTCGATGCCGAGCGGCATGCCTTGCAGCGGGGCATTTCCGGCAATGGCACGGTCCGTGATCCGGCAAGCGCACGTGAGCGGCTGCCCGCACGGGGCCTGCAGGCCTGGCGTGAACGCAGCAGCGCCGCGATTGCCACGCAGGTGGCGCATCCGGCTGCACGGTTCGTGCAGGCGCTGGCACTGGGCGACACCCGTGGCGTGTCCGATGCCGATTGGGAGCACCTGCGCGCGCTGGGCCTGACCCATCTGGTCGCCATTTCCGGATTCCACGTGGGCGTGGTGGCTGGATTCGGTGCGCTGTTGTGCCGCGTGTCGTGGTGGTTGTGGCCAGCGCTGGGGCGGGTCCGGCCACGGCCGCAGGCCGCCGCGTGGGGCGCCGCACTGGCTGCGGCCGCCTATGCCGTTGCGGCCGGTGGCGCGCTGCCGACCGTGCGCGCGGCGCTGATGATCGGCCTGGTTGCGCTGGCCCGGGCCGGACGCCGCCCGGTTGCCGCAGGGCAGGGGCTGGCGCTGGCTGCGATGGTGATGGTGCTGCCGGCGCCGATGTCGGTCCTGTCAGCAGGGTTCTGGTTGAGCTTTGGCGGGGTGCTGTGGCTGTTGTGGTGCCTGCCGCGCACCGCGCCGGAGGGCGTTGGCGGTGGCCTGCGCGGTTTCCTGGCGGCGCAGGGAGTGGCGAGCGTGGGCCTGCTGCCCCTGTGCGTGGCCTTGTTCGGTGGCACCGCGCGGTTGGGGCCGCTGGTCAATCTGCCGATCATCCCGTGGTGGACGTTGCTGGTGGTGCCGATGTCGCTGTTGGGGACCGCTCTTCACGCCCTGCACGACGGCGCCGGAGGATGGGCATGGCGTGCCGCCGCCGGGTTGTTCGAGGTCAGCTGGCAGGCCCTGCAGCCGCTGGCGCTGCACCCGCGGGCGATGTGGTGGCTGGCCGAGGCGCCGGGCTGGGCGGTGCCGGCGGCGTTGCTGGGGGTGTTCTGGTGGCTGCTGCCGCGCGGGGCCGGCGGTGGCCTGGTGGCGCTGTTGCTGTGCCTGCCACTGCTGTGGCCGGCGCGCGGGGCACCCGCGCAGGGTGAGCTGGAACTGCTGGTGCACGATGTCGGCCAGGGCACGGCGGTGCTGGTGCGCACGGCGCGGCACGCGCTCTGGTATGACGTCGGGCCGCCGACCGGCGCCGACGGCAATGAACGGATCCTGATCCCGGCCCTGCGCGCGCTGGGCCAGGGGCCGCCCGAGCAGGTGATGCTCAGCCATGACCATCTGGACCACATCGGCAGCCTGCCCAGCCTGCGGCGTCAGCTGCCCGGGCTGCATGCGCTGGCACCGCCCGGCAGCGCGATTGCCGGGGCCAGGCCCTGCCGGCAGGGAATGCGCTGGCAGTGGGACGGTGTCGACTTCCAGGTATTGCACCCGGCGCCGGGCAGCCGGCAGGGCGGCAACGAAGACAGCTGCGTGCTGCGCATCGCCAGCCGCCACGGCGTTGTTCTGCTGCCCGGTGACATCGGCCGTTCGGCGGAGCGGGCGCTGCTGCAGGCTTGGCCGACCGCGTTGAAGGCCGACGTGGTGCTGGTGCCGCACCATGGCAGCGGCGGCAGCTCCAGCTCGGGATGGGTGGCGGCGGTGGCACCGCGGCTGGCGCTGGTTTCGGCCGGGCACCAGAACCGCTTCGGACACCCGCGCCGGGAAGTGGTCCAGCGCTGGCAGGCGCAGGGGGCCGAGGTGCTGGCGACCGCCGACGCCGGGGCGATCCGCGTATGGCTTGGTGCGCAAGGGCTGCAGCTGCGTGAACAGCGTGTCCACGCATCCCGTTGGTGGGATGCCGCTGGGCGGGCGCGGTCGGCTGCTATCCTATCGTCGATTGAACAAGCGGCCGTTGGGCCGGAGGGTTGAAACGTGTGGGAACTGGTCAAGGCCGGTGGCTGGCCGATGGTGCCGCTGCTGCTGTTGGGCGTACTGGCTTTGGCGATCATCCTGGAGCGTTTCTGGTCCCTGCGGCGGACGGAAGTGCTGCCGCCCGGCCTCGGCCAGGAAGTGCGCAACTGGGCCGCGCGCGGCAAGCTTGATCCGGCCCATCTGCAGACCCTGCGTGCCAACTCGCCGCTGGGCGCGCTGCTGGCCGCCGCGCTGGAAGCGCGCAATCGCCCGCGTGACCAGATCCGCGAGCGCATCGAGGACACCGGCCGCCACCTGGTGCACCGCATGGAACGTTTCCTCAACGCACTGGGCACCATCGCCTCGGCGGGCCCGTTGCTGGGCCTGCTCGGCACGGTGATCGGCATGATCCAGATGTTCCTGGGCATCCTCGACCACGGCGTGGGTGACGTGAACCAGCTGGCCGGTGGCATCGGCAAGGCCCTGGTCTGCACCGCCACCGGCATGATCGTGGCGATCCCGGCGCTGATGTTCCATCGCTACTTCAAGGGCCGCATCCACGGCTACGTGGTGGAGATGGAGCAGGAAGCCAGCGCATTGCTGGATACGCTCGACGGTCGCCCCGGAGTGATGAACCCGGCCGCGGCGGTGCGTTCGTCCAACGCTGCCACGGCGAAGGCCTGATCGATGCGTATCGGCAACGACCGGTCCCAGGATGAGCCGCATATCGACCTGGTGCCACTGATCGACGTCATCCTGGTGCTGATCATCTTCTTTGTGGTCACCACCACGTTCGATGCGCGTTCGACGCTGCAGGTGCAGCTGCCGACCGCCAGCCAGCAGCAGACCAACGAGCCGCCGCGCTCGCTCAGCGTGCTGATCAACGCCGAGGGCCGCTATTTCATCAATGACCAGGAAGTGCTGCGCAGCGACGTCGAGTCGGTCAAGCAGACCATTGCCGCCGTGGCGGGCAGTGATCGCGAGCAGACCGTGCTGCTGCGCGCCGATGCACGCACTCCCTACCAGGCCGTGGTGACCGCGCAGGATGCGCTGGGCCAGCTCGGCTTCCGCCGTATTGCCATTGCAACAGCACCCGAGGTGCGTCCATGAGTTCCAAACACGCGCCGGTGTGGCCGATCTACAAGCGTCTGCTGGGATATACCCGTGCCTACTGGGTCCTGATGGTCGCCGCTGTCATCGCCATGGCGGTGGAGTCGGTGGCCGGGTACTTCTTCACCAAGCTGATGGAGCCGCTGGTCAACCGCGGCTTCGTCAATCCCGAGCCAAGGATGGCGGTGATCCTGCCGTTGACCATCCTCGGCCTGTTCCTGATGCGCAGTGCCGCCACCTGGGTCAGCGACTACGCACTGGCCAAGACCGGCCGCAGCGTGGTGCGCGACCTGCGTGAGCAGGTACTGGCCAAGTACCTGCACCTGCCGTCCTCGCACTTCGATACCGAATCGACCCCGGTGATGGTCAGCCGCCTGAATTTCGACACCGAGCAGGTCACCCAGGCCAGCGCCGATGCGCTCAAGACCGTGGTCGCCGATACCCTGACCATCATCGCGATGCTGGCGGTGATGCTGCAGATGAGCGTCAAGGTCACCGTGGCGATGCTGGTGGTGGTGCCGATGATCGGCGTGATCGTGTCCTACGTCGGCAAGCGCTACCGGCGTATCAGCCGCGGCATCCAGGACGGCATGGGCACGATGGCGCAGACCGCCGAGCAGTCGCTGGCCGCGCAGCAGGAAGTGAAGGTGCACGGCACCCAGCAGCATGAGATGTCGCGTTACTCGCGCCTGGCCAACCGCATGCTGGCACTGAACATGAAGGTGGAAATCACCCGTGCCGGCGCGTCCAGCGTGGTCCAGTTCCTGGCCGCGCTGGCGCTGGCGGTGATCGTCTGGGTGTCGACCCGCGAAGCGCTCGCCGGCCGTCTGAACGCCGGCCAGTTCATGGGCCTGATGATCTCGATGACCGCGATCATTCCCTCGCTGCGCCGCCTGACCAGCGTGCAGTCCTCGATCTCGCGTGGCGTGTCCGCTGCCGAGCGCCTGTTCGGCATCCTCGACATGCCGGTCGAGCGCGACGAAGGCCGCAACACGGTGCAGCGCGTGCAGGGTGAACTGGCCTTCGAGCACGTCATGCTGCGCTACCGCGCCGACAGTGGCATCGCGCTGGATGACATCAGCTTCGTTGCCAAGCCGGGCACGGTGACCGCCATCGTTGGCCGATCCGGCAGCGGCAAGACCAGCCTGATCCGGCTGGTACCGCGCTTCTACGAACCCAGTGGTGGGCGCATCACCCTCGACGGCGTGGCCCTGGACGACTATCCGCTGGCCGATCTGCGCCGCCAGGTGGCGATGGTCGGGCAGAAGGTCATGCTGTTCGACGACACCATCGGCGCCAACATCGCCTATGGCATGGACGCGACCGATGATCAGATCCGCGCGGCCGCCGAAGCGGCCAATGCGTGGGAATTCATCGCACGCATGCCGCAGCAGCTGCAGACCCCGGTCGGCGAGAACGGCGCGCTGCTGTCCGGCGGCCAGCGCCAGCGCCTGGCGATCGCGCGCGCGATCCTGCGTGATGCCCCGATCCTGATCCTCGATGAAGCCACCGCCGCGCTCGACAACGAATCCGAGCGGCTGGTACAGGATGCACTGCAGCGCCTGATGCCCGAGCGCACCACGCTGGTGATCGCACACCGCCTGTCAACCATCGAGCATGCCGACCAGGTGCTGGTGATGGACCACGGTCGCATCGTTGAACGCGGCACCCACAAGGAGCTGCTGAGCATGGGTGGCCTGTACCAGCATCTGCACAGCATGCAGTTCCGCGAAAGGCAGGACTGATGGCTGGCAAGGGTACCCAGACCCCGCCGTACTGGTACGACGGCAGCCCGGTTCCCTGGGCGATGCGCCTGCTGGCGCCGCTGTACGCCGGTGTCACCGCGCTGCGCCGGCGTGCCTATCGGCGCGGCTGGCGCAAGCACTACACGTTGCCGGTGCCGGTCATCGTGGTCGGCAACATCACCGCAGGCGGCACCGGCAAGACGCCGTTGACCATCGCCCTGGTCGAGCGCCTTCGTGCCGCCGGCTGGAAGCCGGGCGTGGCCAGCCGCGGCTATGGCCGCGAGGATGCGGACAAGCCACTGTGGGTACAGGCCGACACGCCGACCGCCAAGGGCGGCGACGAGCCGGTGCTGATCGCGTGGAAGACCGGCGTGCCGGTGCGCGTGGATCGTGATCGCGTTGCCGCTGGCAAGGCGCTGATCGAGGCCGGCTGCAATGTGATCGTCTGCGACGATGGCCTGCAGCACTACCGGCTGGCACGCGACATCGAAATTGAAGTGGTCGATGCCCAGCGCCGCTACGGCAATGGCCGGATGATTCCGGCCGGACCGCTGCGTGAGCCGGTCAGCCGCGCTACCGAGTGCGACTTCCGGGTGGTCAACCTCGGCCAGGCCGATGAGGATGCCGCAGCCCAGGCCTGTGGATTCGGCCAGTGGCCGATGGCCCTGCACATCGACAGTGCGCAGCCGCTGGCCGGTGGCCGTGCGCGCCCGCTGTCGTATTTCAAGGGCCAGCGTGTGCACGCGGTGGCCGGCATCGCCCATCCGCAGCGCTTCTTCGACATGCTGCGCGCGCGTGGCATCGGCGTGGTGCCGCATGCCTTTGCCGACCATCAGGCGTATCAGCCGCAGGACCTGTCCTTCGGCAGCCAGCTGCCGGTGCTGATGACCGAGAAGGACGCGGTGAAGTGCCGTCAGTTCGGCAACGACTGGCACTACGCCGTCCCGCTGCGTGCCGAGCTGCCTGCTGCGTTCTGGGTGGCGCTGACCGATCGCCTGGACAAGCTGAGACCGAACTGAGTGGCGCGGCGGCGCTTGCATTCACCTGCCGCCGGCCGCATTCCTGTTGCAACGAGCCTGCCGAGTACCGCCCGCATGACCGAATTCGTCGTCGCCATCCCGGCCCGCTATGCCGCATCGAGGCTGCCGGGCAAGCCGCTGCGCCTGCTGGGCGGTGAGCCGCTGGTCCTGCACGTGGCGCGCCGCGCGCTGCAGGCGGGTGCTGGCGAGGTCTGGGTCGCCACCGACGACCAGCGCATCGCCGACACGCTGTCCGGGCTGGCCGAAGTGAAGGTGGCGATGACCGCAACATCGCACGCGTCCGGCACCGACCGTCTGGCCGAGTGCGCGCGCATTGCCGGCTGGGCCGATGACACCGTGGTGGTGAACCTGCAGGGCGATGAACCCTTCGCGCCTGCGGCTGGTATCCGCGCAGTGGCCGACGCGCTGGTCGGCGGCAATGCGCCGATGTCGACCCTGGCCACCACCGTCGAGGACGCGCACACCCTGTTCGACCCGAACGTGGTCAAGCTGGTGCGCAACGTGCGCAACGAGGCGATGTACTTCAGCCGTGCGCCGATCGCCTGGCACCGTGATGGCTTCGCGCGCAGTCGCAACACGCTGCCGGACGGCCATGCCTGGCTGCGCCATATCGGCATCTATGGCTATCGCGCCGGCTTCCTGCAGCAGTTCGCGGCGATGCCGCCGGGCCAGCTGGAGCAGGTCGAATCGCTGGAACAGCTGCGGGTGCTGGAGGCCGGCTATGCGATCAGCGTGGCGATCTCGCCGGAACCGTTCCCGCCGGGCATCGATACTCCCGAGGACCTCGAGCGCGCCGAAGCGCTGCTGCAGGCGATGGGCGCGCGATGAAACTGCTGGTCGTCTGCCTCGGCAACATCTGCCGTTCGCCGATGGCCGAAGGTGCGCTGCGCGCACGCCTGGAGGCCTCGCCGCTGGCCGGGCGGGTGCAGGTCGATTCGGCGGGTACCGGTGACTGGCACGTCGGTGAGCCACCGGACCGGCGCGCGATCGCCTGCGCGGCCGGGCACGGCGTGGACATTGGTGGCCTGCGTGCACGCCAGCTGCGGGCCGTGGATTTCGACCGCTTCGACTGGATCCTGTGCGCTGACGAAGCCAATCTGCGCGATGCCGGTCGCCTGGCTGCACCCGCCCAGCGCGAGCAGCTGGCGTTGTACCTGCCGTGGTCGGGCGGAGAAGGGCGGGTGGCGATCCCGGATCCCTACACCGGTGGCAACGATCACTTCGAGCAGGTCTGGACGCTGGTCGACACTGCTGCGGAACGTGTCGTGGCACGACTGTTGCATGACGCCGACTCCGGCATAATCGGGCCATGAACGTCCAGCCCGTCCCGGACCTGCCCGAGTTCGCCACCTGGCTCAATGCCACCCCCTGCACCCTGACCGAGCTGCGCGGTCGGCCGGTGGCGCTGTTGTTCGTCAACGCCGCCTCCGCCTGGAGCGCGCAGCGGCTGGCCGAGTTCGGCCAGTGGCTGTCACGCCACCCGGGCAAGCTGCAGCCGCTGGTGCTGCAGGTGCCGCGCTTTGATTTCGAGCGCGACCCGGGGGCTGCATTGAAGCTGCTGCGCCGGCAGGGCCTGACGATGCCGGTGCTGCTGGATGCCGACTGGGATGGCTGGCGTCGCTTTGGCATCAACGCCTGGCCAACGATGGTGCTGCTGGACGCGCAGGGCCGCGAGCAGCAACGGCTGGTCGGGCAGGGCGCGCCCGGTGAGCTTGAGCGTGCCTTGAACGCGCTGTGCCAGGGCGCCCCTTCGGCGCCGCCGCGGGGAGGCAGCGAACTGCATCCGGAGCCGCGCCAGGCCTTGCGTTTTCCGTTGGGGCTGGCCGTCAGCACCGAGCGCCTGTACATCGCCGACAGCGGCCATCACCGCATCCTCGAATGCAGCCATGGTGGCCGCATCCTGCGCCAGTTCGGGCTGGGTACCGCCGATTTCATGGATGGCAACCTTGCCGAGGCGGCGTTCCATCGACCGCAGGCGCTGGTCCTGGAACGCGACGCGCTGTACGTGGCTGATACCGGCAACCATGCGGTGCGACGCATCAACCTGCTCACCGGCATCGTCGACACGCTGTGCGGCAACGGCCGCCCCGGCGCGCCGGTGGAGGGCCCGGTTGCGCAGGCGCGGCAGGTATCGCTGGACCATCCGGTCGGCCTGGCCATCGCCGACAACCAGCTGCATATCGCCATGGCCGGCGACAACCGCATCTGGAGCTATCACCTGGGCCAGCGCAGCCTGCAGTGGCGCGCCGGCAGTGGTGCCATCGACGAGCGCGACGGCAGTGGCCACCTGGCCGCCTTCGCCCAGCCCAGCGCGCTGGCGGTGGTGCAGCAGGTGCTGTACGTGGCCGACGCGCTGGGGTCCTCGATCCGTGCGCTGCAGTTGCGCGGCGACCTGGTGCAGACGCTGGTCGGGCAGGGGCCCTGGCGCTTCGGCAATGAGGATGGCCCGCGCGCGCAGGCCCGCCTGCAGTTCCCGCAGGCGATTGCCTTGAGTCCGGACGCTCCGCTGCTGTGGATCGCCGACTCCGGCAATGGCCGTCTGCGCACGCTTCGCCTGGGCGGCGGCGAACTCACCGCCCAGCCGCTGCCGCGTCGCCTGCAGGGCCCGGCCGGGCTGGCGGTGGGCGCCGGCGCGGTGTGGATCGCCGAGACCGATGCCCACGCCGTGCTGCGCCTGGACCCTGAAAGTGGCGTGCTCAGCGAAGTACCGATCAGCGAATGACCGACGTTCCCGCCCCGGCCTTTGATGGCAAGGCCTTCGCGGCCCATCTCAGCACCGCACCCGGCGTGTACCGCATGTACGCGGCCGACGACACCTTGCTGTACGTGGGCAAGGCGCGTGCACTGCGCAACCGCGTCGGCAGCTATTTCAATGGCAGCCCGAAGAACGCGCGGATCATGTCGATGATCTCGCAGATCGCGCGCATGGACGTCACTGTCACGCGCTCGGAAGCCGAGGCGCTCCTGCTGGAAAACCAGCTGATCAAGTCGTTGTCGCCGCGCTACAACGTTTCCTTGCGCGACGACAAGACCTACCCGCATGTGCTGCTGACCCGCGAGGACTGGCCGCGCATCGCGCTGCATCGCGGCCCGCGTGCCATTCCCGGCCGCTATTTCGGGCCGTACCCGGGTGTCACTGCGGTACGCGAGACGCTCAACCTGATGCACAAGCTGTTCAAGCTGCGCAGCTGCGAAGACAGCGTGTTCCGCAATCGTTCGCGACCGTGCCTGCAGTACCAGATCGGTCGCTGCAGCGCACCCTGCGTGGAGTTGGTGGCGCCCAGCGAATATGCCGAGTCGGTGCGTCGTGCCGCGCTGTTCCTGGAAGGCAAGAGCGATGAGTTGACCCGCGAGCTGGGCGAGCAGATGCAGGTGGCCAGCGAGGCGTTGGAATTCGAACAGGCCGCACGCCTGCGCGACCTGATTTCCTCACTGCGCAGCATGCAGACCCGTCAGTACGTGGATGGCCGCGCCGCCGACCTGGACGTGCTGGCGGTGGCCATGCAGGGCTCGCAGGCCTGTGTGCTGCTGCTGGCGTTCCGTGATGGGCGCAACCTGGGCACCCGTCCGTTCTTCCCGCGCACCAATGGCGAGGAAAGCCCCGAGGAAGTGCTGGCCGCGTTCGTCTCGCAGTACTACATCGAATTCGAGCCGCCGCGCGAGATCCTGCTGGATCGCGAGATTCCCGATGCCGACCTGCTGGTCGCCGCGCTGTCGGCCTCGGCCGAACGCAAGGTGCAGCTGAAGTGGAACGTGCGTGGCGAGCGTGCCGGCTACGTCGAACTTGCCAGCCGCAACGCGCAGCTGACCCTGGCCACCGAACTCAACAGCCGCAACGCGCAGCACGCGCGCAGCGACGCGCTGCGCGACATGCTGGGCCTGGCCGAGCCGGTCAAGCGGGTCGAGTGCTTCGACATCAGTCATACCCTCGGCGAAGCCACCGTGGCCTCCTGCGTGGTGTTCGATGCTGCTGGCCCGGTGCGCGCGCAGTACCGCCGCTTCAACATCAGCGGTATCGAGCCGGGCGATGACTACGCCGCCATGCGCCAGGCCATCGACCGCCGCTTCCGCCGTGCCGTGGAAGAGCAGGGCGTGCTGCCGGACGTACTGCTGATCGACGGTGGCGCCGGCCAGTTGGCTCAGGCCCAGGCCGCGCTGGCCGACCTCGGCGTGGAAGGGGTGCTGCTGGTAGGCGTGGCCAAGGGCGTGGAACGCCGCGCCGGCCACGAAGCGCTGGTGATGCCAGATGGGCGCGAACTGCGGCCGGGTGCGGCCAATCCGGCGCTGCAGTTCATCCAGCAGGTGCGCGACGAGGCGCACCGCTTCGCCATCACCGGCCACCGCGGCCGCCGGCAGAAGGCGCGGATGACCAGCAAGCTGGAGGACATCCCCGGCATCGGGCCGCGCCGCCGTGCCAGCCTGCTCAAGCATTTCGGTGGCCTTGTCGGCCTGAAAGCCGCCGGCGAAGCGGAAATCGCCAAGGTGGAAGGCATCAATGACGCCCTCGCGGCGCGTATCTACGCTAACCTGCACGGGTTGGCCACGCCTGATGCGGCCGAGTAGAGAGAGAAGCACGCACGCCATGAAGTTGACCCTCCCCACCTGGCTGACGTTGTTGCGGATCGTGATGATCCCGGTGCTGGTGCTGGTGTTCTACCTGCCCTACACCTGGACCAACTTCGCTTCGGCGGCGATCTTCGGCCTGGCCGCGATCACCGACTGGCTCGATGGCTGGATTGCCCGCCGCTACCAGCTGGAATCGGCGTTCGGCGCGTTCCTCGACCCGGTCGCGGACAAGCTGATGGTGGCGGTGGCGCTGTTCCTGATCGTGCAGGGCCACCCGACGCCGTGGATGGCGTTCTGGGCGGCGGTGATCGTCGGCCGTGAGATCGCGGTGTCGGCGCTGCGCGAGTGGATGGCGGAGCTGGGCCAGCGTGCCAAGGTGCGCGTGGCGATGATCGGCAAGGTCAAGACCACCGCGCAGATGGTCGCGCTGCTGTGCCTGCTCTATTCGGTGGCACCGAACGTGCCAGTGGAAGACATCTGGATGGGCTGGCCGGTGTTCCACATCGGCGACTGGACCCTGGCGATTGCGGCGGTGCTGACGCTGTGGTCGGGCCTGCAGTACCTGCACGCCGCCTGGCCAAGCCTGCGCGAAGACGAACGCGCCGCACGCGAACGTTCGCGCCAGAAGAAGCTGGGCAACGGTTGATCGGGCGCGACATCCACGCATGGCGTGGATCTACTGGAAATGCTGCATCCACGCCAGGCGTGGATACGCACTGCCACGTGCCTCGCATACGCCAAAAAAACCGCTTGACGCCATTCCTGGAACAGGTAGAATTTCGCCTCCCAAGCGGGAATAGCTCAGTTGGTAGAGCGCAACCTTGCCAAGGTTGAGGTCGCGAGTTCGAGTCTCGTTTCCCGCTCCAGATTCAAGAAAAACGCTCCCGCAAGGGGGCGTTTTTCGTTTGCGTGCGCGCCACTGCGATCAATCATCGTCCTGTGCCGACGTGCGTGCGCGCATGCCGGTGATGCGCGCTTCTTCGCGTGCAATCTGGCGGTCGGCAAACCAGTCCTGCACATCGCCTGCAAAGCTCGCCGGGCGTCCCTTGCTCTGCACGCCCTCGGCAATCGACGCCAGGCTGGAACGCGCCAGTTCTTCGCGCATGGCCTTCTGCGCATTGATCATCACCGCGTGGATGCCGCACACGCCGCGGTTGGCCCAGCGCGGTGGGTTGCCATCGAACAGCGCGCAGCGCCCGCGGATCTCCTGGCAGTCGAACAGCGCCTTCTGTCCCTCAACGGCGTCGACCACATCCAGCACGCTGATGTCCTCGGGCGCACGCGCCAACTGGTAGCCGCCGCGGATGCCGCCGGTGGACTCGACGATGCCGGCTTTCTCCAGCTTCGGAAAGATCTTCGCCATGAAGGCTGCCGGCACGCCCTGCAGTTCGGCCAGGTCGCGGCTGCTGGGCCGCTGTTCCAGCGGCGGGACCAGCCAGAGCAGGCAGTGCAGGGCGTACTCGACGCCCGTTCCAATGTGGGCCATGGGACCGGTCCAGAAAAATGTAACGCGGACTATAGGGGCCTGAGTTACTGGCCGCAAGCGAGTGGTGCCCCATGCAGGGCATTGATTTCATTGGCGTTGTGGCTGGGGGAACGCGCACGGCAGGGGCGTGCTGGCCTGAACGGTCCGCCATCGACTGCTTGCGCCACATAACGCGGACTCATATGATCCGCGTTATGTGGCGTGCCGGCGCACCACATCACTCACGCCCCTGCCATCCACGCGCATGGGTGCCTGAATCTCATTTCCCAGAAGGACTTACCTCCGTGTCCAAACGCATTGTTGTCATCGGCGCCGGCTTTGCCGGCATGTGGAGCGCGCTGGCCGCCGCCCGTCTTCTCGATCAGGCCGCGCGCCATGATGTGCAGATCGTGCTGGTAGCGCCGTCCCCTGAGCTGCATGTGCGCCCACGCCTGTACGAAAAGGGGCCGGAGCGCATGAAGGCCCCGCTGCAGCCCATCTTCGATGCCGTCGGCGTGCACTACCTTGCCGGCCGCGTCGAGCACATCGATGTTGCCAACCAGCAGGTGCAGGTGGTGGGCCATGGTGCGGATGCCGCATCGCAGACGCTGCACTACGATCGCCTGGTGCTGGCCGCCGGCAGCCGCCTGAACTGCCCGCCGATTCCGGGCCTGCAGCAGCACGCCTTCAATGTCGATCAGATCGCCGACGCGGCGCGATTGCAGGTGCACCTGGAGCATCTTGCCGATCGCCCCGAAAACGCAGGACGCAACACGGTGGTGATCGCGGGTGCCGGCTTCACCGGTATCGAAACCGCAGCCGAAATGCCGGACCGCCTGCGCGACGTGCTCGGTGCCGATGCCGCAGTGAACGTCATCATGGTCGAGCGTGCCGAGGCCTTGGGTCCGGACCTCGGCGAAGGCCCACGGCCGGTCATCACCCAGGCCCTGACCGAGCTGGGCGTGTCGTGGCGGCTGGGTTCGGGCGTGGCCCACGTGGATGCCGAAGGCGTGACCCTCGAGAACGGTGAACGCATCGACGCCGCGACCGTCATCTGGACGGCCGGTGCACGTGCCAGCACCTTGGCCGCACAGATCCCCGGCCAGCACGACGCCGTGGGTCGCCTGCACGTCGATCGCACCCTCAAGGCGACGGGTGTCGACGCGGTATTCGCCACTGGCGACTGCGCGCACGCCGCCACGGACGACGATGGCAACGTAGCGATGATGTCCTGCCAGCACGCGATGAACCTGGGGCGCTCGGCCGGCCACAATGCGGCCGCCGACCTGATCGGGGAGGCGATGATTCCCTACGCGCAGCCCAAGTACGTGACCTGCCTGGACCTGGGGCCGTGGGGCGCCGTCTACACCGAGGGCTGGGACCGCCAGGTGGTGCTTTTCGGTGCGGAGGCCAAGGCGCTGAAGACCCGCATCAACACCGAATGGATCTATCCGCCCAGTGGTGAGCGTGCGGAGATCCTGGCGTTGGCCGACCCGCTTCGCATCGTGGTTGCCTGACAGCGCCAGGACGTTCAGCAAGCACCGCTCCCTGAAGGGAGTGGTGCTCCTCATGGCGCAGCACGTGCAAAGCACCGCTTCATCCCCACTTCACCGTCACCCCATCGCCCCGCCATGCTCTGGCTTGAAGCTGCATCCCTGATTTCCAGCAGGCCTTGCAGCAATGCCCCACATTCCCTCCGCTTACGACCAGGACGTGGTCATCGTCGGCGCCAGTTTTGCCGGTGCCGCCTGTGCGCTGGCTGCTGCCCAGTACGGCCTGCGCGTGTGCGTGCTGGAACGCAAGGCCGATCCCGGCGAGCGCCTGCACACCACCGGCATCGTGGTGAAGGAAGCGATGGAACAGACGTGGCTGGGGCGTATGCCGGAGCACCTGCTGCAACGCGTCGCGGATGTGCGCCTGTACGCGCCCAACCTGCGCAACGTGCTGCTGACTGCACCCGGCTACTACTTCCTCACCACCGATACGCCGAACCTGATGCGCTGGCTGGCCAGCGAACTGCGTGCGAACGGCGTGGACCTGCACCTGCAACAGTCCTTCACCGGTGCCCGCCGCAGTGGCGAAGGTTGGGATGTGGAAGGAGTGGGGCGCTGCGTCTATCTGGTCGGTGCCGATGGCGCGCGTTCGCGCGTGGCCCAGCGCACCGGCCTCGGTCGGGTGCGTGACAACCTTTACGGCGTCGAACGCGAGTTCGCTGGCCTGCAATTGCCGCAGGGCGATGCATTGCATTGCTTCGTCAGCAAGCGCTTCGCACCGGGCTATATCGGCTGGGTCGCACAGAATCCGACGGGCCTGCAGGTGGGCCTGGCACTGCGCCATGACCCGGCACAGGTGCGGCCGCCGGATATCGATGGCTTCCTTGAGCACGTGCGCGATGTGGTCGGCATTCCGCCCGCCGCGCGGCCTTCGGCCACCCGCGCCGGGTTGGTGCCGTGCGGCCGGCCGGACGGCCCGATCACCGGCCCTGGCGTGATCCTGACCGGCGACGCCGCGGGCATCGTCTCGCCGCTCTCGGCCGGCGGTATCCACTCCTCGTGGCGGCATGGCTGGGCCGTGGGCGATGCCATAGGCCGGCATCTGCGCGGCACCGGCCCACAGCCGGAGCATGTGGCGCGGCAGGTGGCGCCGGCGTTCCATGGCAAGCGCCTGCTGCGCTGGGCGATGGATCATCTGCAGGCCGATTGGCCCCTCAACGTACTGCTGCATACGGCAGCCACGCGGCGCGTCGCCGAGCAGATCTACTTCCACCGTCGCGGTCTTCGCACGTGAAGGGAGCAGGCCGGGGCGCCCAAGCCAGGCCGCTTACGCCAGGTGAAAATTCCTGTTGACGCCGTGCAGCAATATCGACACAATAGCGCTCCTTCGACGCAGGTCGAACGAAATCTGCGGGAATAGCTCAGTTGGTAGAGCGCAACCTTGCCAAGGTTGAGGTCGCGAGTTCGAGTCTCGTTTCCCGCTCCAATTTATGATCTACAGACTTCCACTGACGTCTGTAAGTCATTGAAAAGAGGAGCTTCGGCTCCTTTTTTCATTCCAGCGAAAGCCACGGAAGTCCACTGACAGCCACCATTTTTGAGGCCAAAAACAAGGCCAAAGAATGCGGGTCGTGCCGGTTCCGGGTTGTTGCTGGGGTTGGATCGGGATGACAAGCAGCATCGGGCCTAAGTCCAAGACTTAGGAGCTTGATGATGACACTCTCTGATCTGACCGTGCGGCAAGCCAAGGCCGCCGAGAAAACCTACAGCATCCCCGACACCGATGGCCTCGGCCTGGTGGTCGCCCGCACCGGCGGCAAGTCGTGGCATTTGCGCTATTACTGGCTCGGCAAGCAAAAGCGCATCTCCCTGGGGAACTACCCCGAGATCGGTTTGCGCGAAGCGCGCACCTTGCGCGACGAAGCCCGGGCGCTTCTGGCAAAGGGCGTCAACCCCCATACCGATCGGAAACAGAAGCGACACGCGGTCAAGCTTGCGGCCGACTACACCTTCAAGGCCGTCTTCGATGCGTGGGTCGAGCATCGCCGCAAGGAAATCAAGGAGGGCAGGAACAGCACGCTGTCGCAAATCCTGCGGATCTTCAACAAGGACGTGCTGCCTAGCCTCAAGCAGATGTCGATCTACGACATTCGCCGGCCCCAACTCCTGGGCGTCCTGGCGAGGATCGAGGAGCGCAAGGCGTTCACCACTGCCGAGAAGGTCCGCACCTGGCTGGGGCAGTTGTTCCGCTATGCCCTCGTCATCGTGGAGGGGCTGGAAGCCAATCCGGCCTCCGACCTGGACGTGGTGGCCGAGCCCAAGCCCCCGGTGAACCACAACCCCTACCTGCATCTTCCGGAGCTTCCCGAGTTCCTGCACAAGCTCAGGCTCTACAACCCTCGTGGTTGGCAGACCCAACTCGGCATCCGGCTGCTGTTCCTGACCGGCGTGCGTACCGGCGAGCTGCGGCTGGCGACCCCGGACCAGTTCGATCTCGACCGTGGCCTGTGGATCATCCCGCCGCAGATCGTCAAGCAACTCCAAGACGAGATGCGCAAGGCCGGCAAGCGCCCGCAGGACGTTCCGCCCTACATCGTGCCGTTGTCCGTGCAGGCCATCGAGATCGTGCGCTACCTGTTGGGTGTGATGAGGCCGGCCCAGGTCCATCTGCTCACGCACCGCAGCGAACTCAAGAAGCGCATCAGCGAGAACACCCTCAACGCGGCCTTGAAACGAATGGGCTACGAGGATCAACTGACCGGTCACGGCATCCGCGGAACCATCTCGACGGCGCTCAACGAGATCGGCTATCCCAAGATTTGGGTGGACGCGCAGCTTTCGCACTCGGACCCGAACAAGGTGAGTTCGGCCTACAACCACGCCAAGTATGTTGAGCCGCGCCGCCGGATGATGCAGGACTGGGCGGATCGTCTCGATCTGCTCGAACAGGGCCAAGTGGAAGCGGCCAGCGCGCACCTCACGATCCATATCGAGGGCGTGCCGGCCATGGCAGAGGAGGACAAGCCCAACACCATCGTCGCTGCTGCTTCTGCGGCATCCGTTCCGCCTGTGGTGGCCGAACCCATCGTCGTGACGCCAAACGACGGGGGAATCACATTCCAGCGACTGTCGCAGGTACCACCGCCCCCGACGCATGCGCCAGAGCCGGAGGTGTCTGTCATCCAGCGCGAGCGCGAGGAAATGCTGGTCATCTACGAATCGCCGAGCAGTCTGCCGGTCCCGCTGTTCGGCAAGTTGGCCGGGAAGTCCAAGGACCAGATCAACCGCGAGCTGAAGGCGGGCAAGCTGCTGTCCATCAGCTTGGGCAACCGCGGGCAACGCGTGCCCGACTGGCAGCTGGTACCCCTCAAGCACAAGCTGGCACAGGTGCTCATGAACCAGTGCCCGCATGCGGATCCGTGGGACCTGTACCGGATGCTGACCCGCCCACATCCGGACCTGGGTGATCGCGCAGCCATCGACATCGTGACACCAGGAAATTTGGGCATGGTCGTGCGGGTCATCGCGGGCACCCAGCAGCAGCCAAACAGGCCCGGACCTGACTCGTCTGTGCAAGGTATTCCAGAGGAGACTCGCCAGCGCATTCAACGGTTGCTAAATGATGCGGCAATGCTCGAAAGTGCCTGACGCTGTTGGCGCGCATCCAGAACTGACCCACTTTCGGCGGTGATGCGCGGGTAAAACTGACCCACCTGAAGCCCACATCCTGAGCATCTTTTGCTCGGGGGATTTCAGGAGTGATCACCATGGTCATGTTGGCCAAGATCCGGCGGATGCATTTCCGCGATGGCCTGCCGCTGCGCGAGATCGCCAAGCGCACGGGCCTATCCCGCAATACCATCCGGCGATGGCTGCGCAGCGGCCAGTCCGAGCCGGTCTATCCCAGGCGAGCCTCGCCCTCCCGGCTCGATCCCTACCGGTCCCAGTTGGAGACGTGGCTGCGTGCCGACAGCCATCGTCCCCGGCGGGAACAACGCACCGCCAAGGTGCTGTTCTCGCAGTTGCAGGCGATCGGCTATCCGGGCACCTACACCCGGGTGACGGCCTTCATCCGCCAGTGGAAGGCGGCCGGCGGCGCCAGCCGCCGCCCGGCCTTCGTGCCGTTGCACTTTCCTCCGGGTGAAGCCTTCCAGTTCGACTGGAGCCGCGAGTACGCCTTCGTCGGCAGCCACGCCAAGATGCCGCTGGATCTCGCCCACGTGAAGCTGGCCTGCAGCCGCGCCTTCTGGTTGGTGGCCTATCCCACCCAGAGCCACGAGATGCTGTTCGATGCTCATACCCAGGCGTTTACCGCCTTCGGTGGCGTGCCGCGCCGCGGCATCTACGACAACATGAAGACGGCGGTGGACGGGATCGGCCAGCACCGGGAACGGCGGGTCAACGCCCGCTTCCACGCCATGACCAGCCACTACCTGTTCGCCGCGGAGTTCTGCAACCGCGCCGCGGGTTGGGAGAAGGGGCGGGTCGAGAAGAACGTGCAGGACCGGCGCCGACAGATCTGGATCGAGGCCGGGGCCCGCCACTGGCCAGATCTGGACACCCTCAACGCCTGGCTCGCCAGCGAGTGCCGCGCCGCTTGGCCGATGCAGGCGCATCCGGATGCCTCCGACATCACCGTGGCCGAAGCTCTGGAGGACGAACAGCCCCACCTGATGCCGATGCCCGCGCCCTTCGACGGCTACATCGAGCGGCCGGTGCGGGTCAGTTCGACCGCGCTGGTCAGCTTCCAGCGCAACCGCTACAGCGTGCCGTGCGAACACGCCCACGCCGTCGCCAGCCTGCGCGTGTATCCCTTCGAACTGGCCGTGGTGGTCGGCGAGGCCGAGGTCGCCCGCCACCGGCGCAGCTTCGAGCGTGATCGGGTCCACTACGACTGGCAGCACTACATCGCCCTGGTCCAGCGCAAGCCGGGGGCACTGCGTGACGGCGCGCCGTTCCTGTCCATGCCCGATCCGCTGCGCAAGCTGCAGCAGGTGTTGCTGCGCCAGCCTCACGGCGACCGCGCCATGGCCCAGGTGCTGGCCGCCGTACCCGTGCACGGGCTCGAAGCGGTACTGGTGGCGGTGGAACTGGCACTCGAGTCCGGCCTGGTGCGCGCCGACCACGTGCTCAACGTGCTGGGGCGATTGCAGCATCCGGACCGCACGATCGAGACGGTCGCCTCGCGAGTGACGCTGCGTCATCCGCCGGTGTCCGATCCGGCCCGCTACGACGCCCTGCGGGAGGCAGATCATGTCGACGCCTGAGCTGCCGCTGCGCATGCAGCAGCTCAAGCTGCACGGCATGGCCAGCCAGTGGCCCGAACTGCTGGCCAAGATGCGCCTGCACACCATGGAGCCCGAACACTGGATGGCCGAACTGCTGCAGGCCGAGTCCGCCGAACGGCAGGTTCGTGCCCAGGCCAACCAGATGAAGGCCGCACGTTTCCCCGTCCATCGTGACCTGCTCGGGTTCGACTTCGCGGCCAGTCCCGTTGATCGCGCACTGGTCGAACGACTCCACCAGGGTGACTTCATCCACACCCCCGAGAACGTCGTCCTTGTCGGTGGACCGGGCACCGGCAAGACCCACCTGGCCACCGCCATCGGCATCCAGGCCGTGCGCCAGCATCGCCTGCGCGTGCGCTTCTTCTCCACCATCGAACTGGTCAATGCGCTGGAGAAGGAACAGGCCCAGGGCAAGGCCGGGCAGATCGCCCTGCGCCTGACCTATGCCGACCTGGTCATCCTCGATGAACTGGGCTACCTGCCGTTCACCCCCTCAGGCGGCGCGCTGCTGTTCCACCTGATCAGCAAGCTCTACGAGCGCACCAGCCTCGCCATCACCACCAACTTGGCCTTCTCCGAATGGGGTCAGGTGTTCGGCGACGCCAAGATGACCACCGCGCTGCTGGATCGCATCACCCACCACTGCCACATCCTGGAGACCGGCAACGACTCCTGGCGGCTGCGCAACAGCACCGCCGCCAACAAGACCAAAGCCAGAATCAGGGCAAAGGAGGCCACCACCCAGACCACCAACTGATACCCTCAGCCCCGTACACCGGGTGGGTCAAAGTTCAACGCGCAGCCTGGGTCAGTTTTAAGTGCGCGCCAACAGACGTTGGCAGCGGGGGAGCCGCTGAGGTGGCCGGCGCGCCATTGGGCGACGCCCCATCCAACGGCAATACCGGCAGCAACCAGCGTCAAGCCGGCAAGGATGTTTCTCGAAGAGGTATTCATGGCGAGGGTCTCCACTCAGTCCGCGATCAGGCTGTTCAGTCGGGCGACGAGGCTGTCGCGCTGCGCTCCAAGGTCGATCAGACGCATGCGCGTCTCCAGCACCTGGGCGCGTGCACTGAGCACAGCGCTCAGGTCCCCCTTGGCGGATCGGTAGTTGCTCAATGCAAGCGCCGCTCGGTTCCGTACCAGTTGCAAGCCGGCGGTCTGCAGGCGGTCGATCTGGCTGTTCAACGCTTGGAGTTCGGCGGCGCTGTCGTCCAGCTCCTGCAAATGCCGCCGCGCCACGTCTTCGCGTTCGGCGTCCAGACGTTCCAACTCGTGCCGTTTTGCCTCGATCATGGGCACTTGGCGTCGATCCTTCTGCCAAGGCAGATCGAATGTCACCTGAAATGACACCATGTCGCCCCATCGGCGATCACGCCGGCTATAGGCTATCTCCCAGGCCCAATCGCCGCGGGTCTCTGATTGGGCTTCGCGGGACTCGGCCCGGGCCATGCTTTGCATCGCCGGATAGAGTTCAAGCTCCGCGTGATTCGCCAGTTCTGTGCGCAGTTGCGCGACGGGGCGAGTGAGCGGGCCTGGATCGCCTTGCAGTGCTTCGTCGGCCCTGGAGCCCACCCAGCGCCGCAACGCGGCCCTGGCCTTGGCCCGGTCCCGCTGTAGATCGTCACGGCGGTCCGTGAGTGTCAGCGCCTCCTGTTCCGCGACCAACAGATCGCCAGCCTGGGCGGTGCCGCCGGCGACGCGAGCGGGGAGACTGTCTTGCAGGCGCTGGTTCTCCGCGAGCAGTTCCGTCAGCAGTATCTCCCGTTGCTCCACCGCCTGCGCGGCGATCCACGCCAGGCTGAGTTCCTGGCGGATCTGCAATCGCTGCAAAACCAGCGCCGCGCGTTCTCGATCCACACGCGCCTGCGCGCTGGCGACCTGGGCGTCGCGCTTGGCCCTGTTGGGCACTTCCTGCATGAGCGCCAAGCGCTGCATCGTCATGGATTCGCGCGTCATGCTCCAGCGATCCATGCCGCTGATGGGGTAGTTTTCGATGCCGAGCGAGAGCTTGGGGTCGGGCAGCGAGCCTGCTGCCTTCTGCACGGATTCGGCGACGTTAACCTGCAACTGCTGCGCGCTTATGCGTGGGCTCTGCTGCTCCGCGATAAGGCGTGCCTCAGCAAAATCGAGGGCGTAGGCTACAGGCGAGACAAGCGCACTGCCCGCCAACGCGATGCTGATAGCTTTCAGACGATGCACTCGCATCGAGGCCGGCGTTGTGCCTCGGCCGTACGCCGACGGGCGCCCCTCGGGGGCGCCAAAAAAGGGAGTAAACATGGTTGTCCTCGGAATTGGTATTCACGAAATCACGTGGTCTGCCGCATCGGTGCGCGGCGAGCACGGACACATAAATCAATTCCGCAGGACTTGGAACGTGAGGTAGATCGGCGGAAAGCCCGCGCGGGGATTGGGAGGAATGTAGGTAACGTGCCGCCTGAGAACGTGTTCAAAGTCTCGCCCTCTTGATGTGAGAAGCTCGCTGGGTGAGAAAAGGCTACCCCAGCGACATCAAGCGCGAGCAGTTCGAGGTGATCCGGCCATTGCTGGAGAGTGCGCGCAGAAAGACTGCCCCACGCAAAGTGGAGCTGTACGAGGTGTTCTGCGCCGTGCTGTACCTGCTGCGCACGGGCTGTCAGTGGCGGGCACTGCCCAGCGACTTTCCCAAATGGCGCACCGTGCACTCGTACTTTGCCATCTGGAGCGAGCCACGCGAGGGTGGCAGCCTGCTGGAGCAGGCATTAAAAAAATCAGGTTGGCGCGGCCCGCGAGAAACTGGGGCGCAACGCCTGCAGCACGCTCTTGATCGTGGACGCGCAGAGCGTGAAGAACACGGACACGGCGGGCTTGAAGGGCTATGACGCAGGCAAGAAGGTCTCGGGCATCAAGCGCCACATCGCGGTGGACACCCAGGGATTGCCGCATGCGATAGCGGTGACCACGGCCGAGGTGACGGACCGCAAAGGCGCACTGCAGGCGCTACAGCGCTGCAAGCCCCGGTTGAGCCGGCTACAAAGCCTGCTGTGCGATGCAGGCTACATCGGTCGGCCGTTCGCGCAAGGCGTGCAGCAGATTCTGGGAGGGCATGTGACGGTGCAGATCGCCAAGAGAAGCGAGCTTCACACTTTCAAAGTGATGCCCAAGCGCTGGGTCGTGGAACGCAGCTTTGCCTGGCTGGACAAGAACAGGAGGCTGTGGAAGAACTGCGAGCGATGGCTCAACACCAGCCTGCAGTTCGTCCACTTGGCATTCTTGGTGCTCTTGCTCAAAAGACTTTGAACACGCTCTGAGGGCTACCCGGTCGAGAACCAACCCGGGCAGCGAGTTGGCGAGCCACATCACGTGCGCCGCGAGAAACTGAATGTCCAGCCCCTGCCATGAAAGCGCCGACTCCCGATCGCCACTGCAATGAGCGTGGCACAACTGTGGCGCTTCGCTGTCCATGGAATCAGGCATGCCGGTGCAATCCGACATTGGCAACTTGTCAGCCTGCTGCATCGAGATCGTGGCACGCATTTGCGTGGTTTCCACAGATGCCCTCGGGTCTGGCTTGGGACAGACGTACATCGCCATCGCAACCTGCGAGAAAAGCAAGGTTACGACTAGGCCGCTGGTAATCCAGCGGCTCCATCTTGCGAGAAGGCGCCTTAAGCCGATCATGCGGACATACTATTGGAAGTTGTAGGGAGTTGAATTGATCAAGGTCAGTTTCCAGGATGAATTGATGCGTCTGGACGGCGCCTTGGCCCGAACCGGCACCCGCTGCAAATCCACCGGCAAGGGCGGGCACCGCACGTGGTTGTCATGCTTTACGCGCCTCGGCAACTCGCAAGGCTCTAAGCTCAAATCGATCAGCTACAAGATTCGTCTGTCCCGAGAGTCGCTGCAGGTGCGTAATGACCTCGTAGGGGCCATCGGCTATTGGGCGCGTGCAGATTCCGCACTGGCTAGCGGTTTCGATGCGTGATCGCGAGGAAATCCCTACGCCATATCCAGCTGCGACCCAGAGCAATAACATCTCAAAAGAACTGACATGCTGGACATTCGGCCTTTCCGTTGATGACATGGAGGACAGGTACTGGTCCAGCGAAGGAGAATATTCGGCCTTCCATCGAAACACGGAGTGCTCCTTAAGTTCGTCTATTCTGATTGACTGCTGCCGGAGCAGTGGGTATCGCAGCGGCGTGGCAAGAGCTGTCGCCTCGAACCAAATAGAAAGACTCTTCAGCGAAGAATCGCTCACCTGCTTCAGAGAAAGGCCGACGTCGAAGCGCCGTTTGTAGAGGCCCGTAATGAGATCGCTCGCCGTAACCTCATTAAATTCCATAGAAACTTCGGGCTCCTCCGCGCGCTGCAGGGCAAGCAATGCAGCTAGGTACGAAGAGGCCACACCAGGCGCTATGGCGAGCCTGAGCTGTGGGCGTGGGCTGGTGGCGTCGTGCATGAGAGGCCCCAAGAAGCGATAAGACAAGGATGGAAAGTCTTCATGATAGCTAGTTTGAGTTAAACTTAACGTGGTTAAATTGTTTGGACTGTTCGACGCTTCCAAGGATGGAGAAGCGAACTGTCCGACGAGGCCGTCCCCCAGGAACTACCACTTTCGACGCCGAGCCAGCGTTGGCATTCGGAGCGGCCGTTCGTGTCGCCCGCCTGACGCAAGGTGTTGCTCAGGAAGAACTGGCTGCGAAAGCAGGGATCGAGCGATCGCACATGGGCAAAATAGAGCGTGGGGAGCACATGCCCACTCTCGCTCTGATCTTAAGAATCGCCGCCGGACTCAAGCTCAGTGCTGCGGAACTCGTCAGCGCAGCCGAACGCAATCTTCGTGCCGCGGCGCACGATTCAGATAGGCATTGACGCTTTAGTCATCCGGAGGTCCTCGCAGACGTTCGATGAAGCGATCCAGCGAAACCGATGAGTTGCTGCTTTCTGGCCGAAGCAGATAGGTTGTGATTACCGCCGTGTCCTGCGCCAGAGGGCGAATCACCACGTCCGGCCTCTGGCTGATGGGAATCTTGGTCGCCGTCATGAAACCAATCCCATAGCCTGCGCCGACGAGCGTTAGCATCATGTCCAGCGACGACACTTCTTCGACAACGTTGAGTCTGTGTTCCAGAACCTGTAGCAGCCGATTTAGTTCTCGGCAGTAGCCTTCGCAGGCCAGTTTGTCGCACAGAACCAGTGGGTGACCCTGAAGTTCGTTCAGCGGAACTTGCTTGTGCGCAAGAAGCGAGTGCCGCGCTGGCACGGCGATCACAATCGGGTCTCGCCAGATCGGTTCAGCCACGATGCCTTCGCCAACATCCGCCGCGTGTGCAAATCCGATCGTGAAGTCGCCAGACCGTAGGCCCCGTATCTGCTCGGTCAGCGGTACCTCGGAGAGACGTATCTCGACCTCGGGCTCTTCCGCGCGGCAACGAGCTAGGAACGCCGATAGTCGTGGGTCCATCGCACCATCGGAAATTGCAATGCGCAGGCTGCCCCTCAGGCCCGCGGCAATGGCTCTGGCATTTTCACGCGCTTGCTCCAGGACAGTGAAGAGTCGGCGGGTGTCCTGCAAGAATGCCGCCCCCGCCACGGTCAGCCGTGTGCCCCTGCGGTCGCGGTCAAACAGCGTGACCCCAAGCTCATCTTCCAATTCCTTGATCGCGCGAGACAAGGGGGGTTGCTCTATATGCAGCCTCTCGGCCGCCCGCGTGAAATGCAACTCCTCTGCCAAGACGACAAAGCATCGTAGATGACGCAACTCCATAAATCGGGCTCCTCGCAAGTTCTCATTCGCGCCAGATGTCCCGTGGACGAATCACGGTGGACGGGGAGGCTGGATCCATTTCAGGGAAGTTGATGCGCTTGACATCGCAAAAACTGGCACCTTGAGCGCTCGTGGTTGCTCGTGACGCGTCCCAAGCGCGCGCGCCCAATCGGGGCGCGCGTCTCTGTCACACTGTGCAGAAGCTTTGAAAAGCACCGCACACCCGCGGCGTCATCCGCCGTGCTCTTTTTGTAGCAGCGACCCGAGGCGAGCGACTTCATTGCTGGTGATCGCGATGTTGCGCCCATCCTTCGTCGACACCGAAGCTCCGACATTGAGATAGACGGCGCGCCCGAAGCGGCTTTCCTGTGCCATCTTTCCGTCCTTGAAGATGTACAGCGTTCCCCCGTCAGCCAAGGGAACCATTTCCTTGGCTGCTTGGGCTGCTGCATGACCGGCGAAGGCTGGCACGGAGAGAGCGCTCAACAGGGCGGCAATGACAATTTGCGATTTCATGATCGACTCCTTTGTAAAAACGACGACAACTTGCGCCGCGTCGTTAAATGTAGAAGCAGGCGGTCTACAGAGCGCTTACCCGTGCATTACATTCAATTCATGTGCTGTCATCTGCCGCCCATGAAGGACTAGGTTCCAGTGGGAGACAAGATGCCAAGCCATGCAACGCTCGCCAGAACCAAAACGGCCAAGGTCGCCTCCGTGAACAGACTCTGTCTAAGCTTGATGACTGCCTGTGCGCGATTGCCTGCCTTCAAAGCAGCCTCCAGGCTCGGGCTCAACCGATACCGATTGGCAGCAGCCAACGCCAGCATGCCTGCGAAAAGCAAGAGCTTTACCATCAGCAGCCGGCCATACAGCGTCGAGATGAGCGGATCAAACGATGGTCCGGCGATCAACAGGTAATTGAGAATTCCACTCACGACGAGTGCAGCCACGATCGCTGTACCTATGCGAGCAAAGCCATTCGACGTCCGACTGAGGACCGCTACCGGGTCTTGCGCGACATCCTGCTTGTGGGATGCCAGCATCAAGAACGCCACCAATGCGCCCACCCAAGCGCCCGCTGCCCAGAGGTGCGTGATATCCGACGCAAGATGGATGTAGCCGCGAACGCCGTCGTCCATCGCGCCGTGGCCTGCCCACGCAAGGGTCGCCAGCGCCACGCCGGTGGAGAGCGCCATCACTGCAAATCGCAAGGTAGCGTTCAATTTCAACATTGCGACGAGCACACACACCAACAGCGCGAGGATGCGAATGCACCAGGCGATGCCCATGTGCGTGCCCGTAATGAGCATGTCGAAGACGTGCGTTGACAGCTCCGCGTAGCTCTGGGCACCGGACATGGCCTTGGCCATGACCGTCATGCCCCACATCGACAGGGCAATGCCGATGGCAGCGGATGCGCCAATGAGGACGCGATAGCGGCGCGAGATCGTCGAGGATCGCTCGTCGTTGCCCAAAGCATAGAGACCGAACATGGCGACGCCAAACGCCGCCGCCAGGTCCAGATACAGCGCCAGGCGCAGGACGATGGTCAACCAATCCCCGGCCATGGGCTTACTTCACCTTGAAGGTGACGTTACCCGTGATCGGATGCGTGTCCGAGGAGACGGCACGCCATTCGACGCGATAGTCACCGGGCTGGAGCGCCTGTGCCGGCGTGATGACCATGGTCTTGCCGTCGCCGGCAGCCGCGACGCTGGCGTTGATCTTCATCGGGCCATGGCTCGCCATTCCCGGCATGCCAGTCATGACAAGGCTCGCGGCGGAGAACTGCGGCACCAGCGTCTCGGAGAACTTCAGTTCGATGGTGGCTGGCGCAGAAACCTGCGACTTGTCGGCCGGCGTTGAAGACACCAGCGAAGGATGCGCGAATGCGGCGGTGGCGAACAGACCAGCAGCGATCGGCGCGACGAGCTTGGCGATGAAATGTGAACGGGTCATAGAAGTTTCTACCTGGATGTGTGAGGTGTGGTTTAAGAACGAAATGCCGAGATAAGGCTTGCACCTTTGCAACGGCGTGGAACGAAAGAAACGGTTTGCTGGGCGATAGCAGGCTCCTGTAGTTTCAGAAAGAAAATCCGGTCACAGTCGGCTCGCTCTCAGGCGCAAGGCGTTGCCAACGACCGACGCCGAACTCAGGCTCATCGCCAATGCTGCGATCAGCGGCGACAGCAGCCAGCCCGTGAGGGGATAGAGAACCCCGGCGGCGATGGGGATGCCCAGCGCGTTGTAGAGGAAGGCGAACATGAGGTTCTGCTTCATGTTGCGCACGGTACTCACCGAGAGCGTGCGAGCGACAGCGATGCCACGCAGGTCACCCTTGACCAGCGTGACCTGGGCGCTGTTCATCGCCACGTCGGTTCCCGTTCCCATGGCGATGCCCACGTCTGCCTTCGCCAAGGCCGGCGCGTCGTTGATGCCGTCTCCGGCCATGGCGACGATGCGTCCTTCTTTCTGCAGTCGCTCGATCAACATGAGCTTGTCCGCCGGCTTGACCTCACCATGCACCTCGTCGATGCCTAGGCGTGCACCGACGGCTTTGGCGGTGGTCTGCCCGTCCCCGGTGGCCATGATGACCCGCAGGCCCGCAGCCTTCAACGCGGCCAGGGCCTCGGGGGTGCTGCCCTTGACCGGATCGGACACGGCGAGCAAGCCCGCGAGCTGCCCGTCCACCGCCAGGTACATGACGCTGGCCCCTTCGCCGCGCAGAGCTTCGGCCTGGGGTACGAGCGGTTCCACCGATACGCCAGACTGTTCCATCAGCACTGTGTTGCCCAACGCCAGTTGCCGGTGCTCAACCTTTCCGCGCACGCCGATGCCGGTTCCCGATTCAAAGCTCTGAGGCTTCACGAGTTGGAGGCCCTGGGCACGCGCGGCCTGCACGATGGCGTCGGCCAGGGGGTGTTCACTGCCCTGGTCCAGGCTGGCCGCAAGACGCAGCACCTCATCGTTCGTAAAGCCGGGGGCTGCGACGACCTGATCGAAAGCAGGTCGGCCTTCGGTCAGGGTTCCTGTCTTGTCGATGACGAGGGTATCGACCTTGCGAAGATTCTCGATCGCCGCGGCATCGCGGAACAGCACGCCCTGCGTGGCGCCACGGCCCGTTGCGACCATGATCGACATCGGCGTGGCCAGACCCAGCGCGCACGGGCAGGCGATGATCAGGACGGCCACCGCATTGATCAGTCCATAGACCCAGGTGGGCTGTGGCCCGAAGAATCCCCATACAAGGAGCGTCGTTACCGCAATGGCGACGACGGCCATCACGAAGTAGCCGGCAACGACATCGGCCATGCGTTGCATCGGTGCCTTGGAACGCTGCGCCTGGGCGACCATCTGGACGATCTGCGATAGAACGGTGTCCGAGCCGATCCGCTCCGAACGCATGACCAGCGCGCCGCTGGTGTTGAGTGTGGCCCCGATGACCTTGTCGCCCACGCGCTTGCTGACGGGCAGCGGTTCGCCGGTCAGCATGGATTCGTCAATCGAGCTGCTGCCCTCGTGCACGATGCCATCCACCGGCACCTTCTCGCCGGGTCGGATGCGCAGCAGGTCGCCGACGTGCACATGGCTGAGTGGCACGTCTTCCTCGCTGCCGTCCGCATTGATGCGCCGCGCCGTCTTGGGTGCCAGCCCCAGCAGCGACTTGATGGCTGCCGAAGTCTGGGAGCGGGCCTTGAGTTCCAGCACCTGGCCGAGCAGTGTCAGCGAGATGATGACGGCGGCGGCCTCGAAATACACGCCGACCCGTCCCATGGACATGAAGGAAGCTGGAAACACTTCCGGCGCAACGGTTGCCACAACGCTGTAGATGAATGCCGCACCCGTTCCCAGGCCGATCAGTGTCCACATGTTCGGGCTGCGGTTGACCACGGACAGCCAGCCGCGGGAGAAGAAGGGCCAGCCGGCCCACAGCACGATCGGCAACGACAGCACCAACTCGACCCAGCTCTGTGTAGCCATGTCCATCAGGTGCAGCCGCTCGCCCAGCATCGCCAGCGCCAAGACCACGAGCGTCAGCGGCAAGGTCCACCAGAAGCGACGCGAGAAGTCACGCAACTCCGGGTTGTCGTCATCGAGGTCGGGCAGCAGAGGCTCCAGCGTCATCCCGCACTTGGGGCAGGTTCCCGGATGATCCTGGCGGATCTCCGGGTGCATCGGGCAGGTGTAGATGGTTCCGGGCGCGGTTGGCGATGCCGCCGGGGCCGGTGAAACTGCGGTGCTGGCATGGTGATGCGGTGCATGGCCGCTGCCTGTGCCTATGCCCGCGTCACCGCTGGCATATCGCGCCGGATCGGCGTCGAATTTGGCCTTGCATCCGGTGCTGCAAAACAAGTACGTGTTCCCCAAGTGCGTGGAACGGTGCTCCGACGCCGCCGTGACCGCCATGCCACACACCGGATCTCGCGTCGCGGCATCGGGCTGCGTGTGGCTTGAGGACCCGCCCGCGTCGTCACTTCCAGCATGGCTGGCGTGATGGTGGTGCGTATGCGGGCCGGACGTTGTGGCACCCGCCGCCATGCCTGCGTGCTCATGTCCTGAAGACTTGCTGGGTGAATTCATAGTGACAAGTGCCCTCCGCCGTTAACCTTTGGTGTCTGGTGATCGCAGCAGGCCGCAGGCGCGCAAGGAGACAAGCGCGGCGTCGCGTGCTCGCACGGTGCGAGTGCCTCGACTCATTGCTTCTGCTCCTTGGAGGCTGCGGCACCTTCCTTACCCTGACGCGCGGCATGATCGTGTCCGCCGTGGCCGTGACCACGGTGCATGAACAGGTGCATCAGCGGACAAGCCGCCAGCAGCAGGAAGGGGAGATAGCCGGCAACATGTGCCGTATGCTCCTTGAGCAGGAAATACGCGGCGACAGCGGCGATGATGAGGAACGCCACGCCGTAGCGCGATCGCCAGAACCGGGGGCGATCGCTGGGGGTCTGTGTGTGCTGATGCTGCATGGCATATCTCCACGGAGAAGGGTTGATGGATGGTCAGCGATGCGACTGATAGACCGTGCTGCTACCGTTTTTCCCAATCAGCAGCACGTCGTAGGCGTCCTTGCGTCCACCATAGGCCGGACCATCCATGCCGGGCGAACCGACCGGCATGCCGGGCGCCGCGAGGCCGATGGCCTGCGGGGCTTCGCGCAGCAAGCGTTGAATGTCCGAGGCAGGCACATGACCCTCGATGGCATAGCCGCCGATCTGCGCCGTGTGGCAAGAACCGTACTTCTGCGGGATGCCCAGCCGCGTGCGCGCTGCGGTGTTCCCGGTGTCGAGAACCTGCACATCGAAGCCTGCGCCTTGCAGGTGTGAGACCCAGTCCTTGCAGCATCCGCAGCTCGGGTCCTTCCAGACCTTGGCAATCGGTCGGCTCTGCGCCAGGCTCGGTCCTGCGAGTGCCATCACCAACAAGCCAGCGATCAATGCCTGGCGTCTCGGCACTTTGCCCTGGCTTCTGTCGTAGTGCATGTTCATGGATCGCCTCTCATCAGATGATCAAACCCGCTAGGTTCTAGAACCAGAATCGCACGCCAGCCACCCAGCGCGTCTGCTGCGCACGGCCGCCTTCGGCACGCACATAGTCCGCGGTGCGTCCGAAGCTGCCCGCCCGTTCCACGCCGATATAGGGGGCGAACTGGCGACTGAATTCATAGCGCAGGCGCAAGCCAGCAGACGCTTCGGCCAGGCCCTTGCCGATACCGCGTTCCGGGTCGTCCTTGCCATAAAACTGCAACTCGGCGCGAGGCTCCAGAATCAGTCGCTGGGTCAGCAGCAGCTCGTAGCTGCCTTCGACACGCAGCGCCGTACGTCCACCACTTCCCACGTAGCCCGTCGCCTCCAGCTCGAACCAGTAGGGGGCGAGGCCCTGGATGCCGAAAGCCAACCATTGACGGCTCGGGCCTTCCCCGTTATCCACCCGAACGCCGAGCTGGGTGTCCCAGTACGGTGCGACGGCGTGCCCCCAGAGAAGCTCGGTACGCGATTCTTCGAGCTTTCCTTTGGCGATATCGCCTTCGGCCTTCACGACGGCCTTGTTGTAGGTCGTCCCATACCACGCCTGGAGGTCGTAGGCCGTGGAGTCGTCTCCTTTGCGCGTGAAGCGGCGTTCCAGAGTTTCGCCGCGCAACGAAAAGAACCTGTGTTCGTCGGCCAGCATCAGCCGCGGCACACCGGGTACGGCGTAGTCGCCCGATCCCAATGTCAGGCCATTGGAGTAGCCATGCGGATCGCGGGCGTCAGGAGGCGCCGACCCGCCCTGCATCTGCATGTTGCCGTGATCCATGGCCGGGGCCGCGGTCGAGCCGCTCGCCGACGTCGCGTGACCCGCGTGCGGGTCGGCGGCAGGAGCCACGGTCTGAGTGGATGGCGCGGCCGTTTGAGCGTCGGCCTGGCCGTGCGCTGCATGGTCGTTCTGTGCTTGTGCCTGGGCGGCGACGCTTACCAGGGCCAGAAGCGTCGTGGCCAGTGCGCGAGTGGGGAGTGCTTTGGACATTCTTGGTCTTCCTTGTGCGCTGGGTTCAAGACACCACGACTTCGCGGAACATGCCGGCATCCATGTGGAACATCAGGTGGCAGTGCCACGCCCAGCGGCCGAGCGCGTCGGCTGTCACCAGGAAGCTGATGCGTTGTGCCGGCTGCACCGGCAGGGTGTGGCGGCGCGCAAGGAAGCGACCGTCGGGGCTTTCCAGCTCGCTCCACATGCCGTGCAGGTGCATGGGATGGGTCATCATGGTGTCGTTGTGCAGAATGACCCGCAGCCGCTCGCCGTGTTTGAAGTGCACCGGCGTGGACTTTCCGAACTCCAGCCCGTCCAGGGACCATGCGTAGCGTTCCATGTTGCCCGTGAGGTGCAGTTCGACCTCCCGGCCGGGGCCTCTCTTGTCCAGCGGCCCCGACGGGGTATGCAGATCCGCGAGGGTCAACACGCGCCGACCGTTGTTGCGCAGTCCGATGCCGGGGTCATCGAGGTTGGTGCGCGCCATGTCAACGCGCATGTCCGTGCTGGCACCATACTCGGTGCGAGCGTGGCGAGCAGTAGTGCTGGGCACGGCCAGTCCCCCCGCCGCCGCGGCGTGTTGGCTGTGATCCATCGCCATGCCACCGTGGTTCATGGCGCCGTGATTCATGCCTGCCATCGCCCCATGATCCATCCCGGACATCGAACCCGAGCCCATCCCGGTCATCCCGGTCATGCCCGTCATGCCCGTCATCCCGGTCATCTCCATGGCCTGGCCGGACCCGCCATGGTCCATGCCCCCCATCATGCCGCCCATCATGTCGTTCATGGTCAGCCATTCGACCGGATCGAGGGCAGGCACGGGAGCTTGAAGACCTTCACGCACGGCCAGCGTGGCACGCGCGTAGCCTGTCCGGTCCATCGCCTGGGCGAAGATCGTGTAAGCGTCATCCCGTGGCTGGACGATCACGTCGACGGTTTCGCCAGGACCGAATCGGAACTCATCGACGGTCACCGGCTCCACGTCAACACCATCGACGTGCACCACCGTGAGTTTCAGTCCTGGAATGCGTACGTCGTAGAAGGTGTTGCCCGCACCGTTGACCATGCGCAGCCGCACGCGCTCACCCGGTCGGAACAGCGCCGTCCAATTGCCGGCGGGGGTGACGCCGTTGGCCAGATAGGTCAGCGTGGCGGCAGACAGATCTGCGAGATCCGTCGGATTCATCCGCATCTCGTTCCACATCTTGCGCTTGTCGATCGCAGCGGCCGTGCCTTCGCGCGAGGCGTCCCGGAAGAAGTCGAAGACGGTAGGTTGGTTGTAGTTGTAATAGTCGCTTTGGGACTTGAGCTTGGTGAACACCCGCATCGGGTCTTCGTCGGTCCAATCCGAGAACAGCAGCACGTGGTCACGGTCGGCGTGGATGGTCTCGGCGCCAGCGGGGTCGATGATGATCGCCCCGTACATGCCCGTGAGTTCCTGGAAGCCGGAGTGCGAGTGGTACCAGTAGGAGCCGCTCTGCTGAACCTTGAAGCGGTACGTGAAGGTCTCGCCGGGAGCGATGCCATTGAAGCTGATGCCCGGCACGCCATCCATCTGATACGGCAGGATGATCCCGTGCCAGTGAATGGATGTGGCTTCACGCAGCTTGTTGGTTACACGGATTGTGACGGTGTCACCCTCGCGCCAACGCAATGTCGGTGCCGGCAGCGAGCCGTTGATGGTCGTAGCCACGCCTGGCTTGCCCGTGAAGTTCACGGGCGATTCGGCGATCACCAAGTCGAACTCGGTGCCCTTCAGCACAGGGGCGGCACCGCGCGTCGCGGAGCCTTGCTGGGCAAATGCCTTGAACGCCGGCGTGGACAGCCCAGCGAGAACGCCGCCGGCGGCTAACCCTTGGACGAAACGCCGACGAGAAAGGCCCTGTGTGGGCACGATAAAAAAGGGTGAACGAGGCGGCATGGCCTGAAATCCTCCATAGATGACTCGGAAGTCGTTCTAAACGCCACCGCATCCTGAGCGGCACAGTTCGACGCAATGCAGGTCATGCTATGGGTTGGGCACTTTCCATCGAATGACCCCTGAATTACATTCATGTAATGTTCGTGTCATGTTCGTGGAAGCTGGCAACCAGTAAATTGCTGATTGAAAGTGGATGAATGCGTACATCGTGAGCGGCTATTTTTCCGCGCCGTAGCGATTTCATGGGACATGCGATGAAACTGCTGGTCGTTGAAGACGAGAACAAGACGGCGGATTACGTCCGCCAAGGTCTCATGGAGGCGGGATTCGTCGTGGATCTGGCGCGCAACGGATTGGACGGACACCACCTGGCCATGGGCGAGACATACGATCTGGTGGTCTTGGATGTCATGCTGCCGGATGTCGATGGCTGGCGCATCGTGCGTGCCCTTCGAGATGCCGGTAAACAGGTCCCTGTGCTCTTTCTGACGGCGCGTGGCGGTGTAGACGACCGTGTCAAGGGATTGGAACTGGGAGCGGACGACTACCTCGTCAAGCCATTCGCGTTCTCTGAGTTGCTGGCGCGGGTGCGGACGCTGCTGCGACGCGGAAGCGCTCCGAGCCAGCCTGATCGCATCCAGGTTGCCGATTTGGTGCTGGACTTGGCGCGCCGGCGCGCAACGCGCGCTGGCCAACGCATCAATCTCACCAGCAAGGAGTTCGCGTTGCTTGAGCTCCTGGCCCGTCGCCAGGGGGAGGTCCTTCCACGGTCTCTGATCGCGTCGCAGGTATGGGACATGAATTTCGACAGCGACAGCAACGTCATCGATGTAGCCATCCGCCGTCTACGCGCGAAGATAGACGATGCGTTCAATCCGAAGCTCATCCACACCGTGCGTGGAATGGGATACACGCTCGATGCGCCCGATGATGCCCCTGCGCCATAAGCCGCGGCAAAGCCGTCCAGCGTCGCTTGCATTGAGGGTCACGGCCCTCGTTGGTATCGCCACGACCTTGGTGTTTCTTGTGTTCAATTGGGTCATTCTCCGGTCGTTGGAGCACCACTTTGCTCAACAGGATGCCCACGAACTGGAGGCAGTGACAACCGCTTTGGCTCAGCCCTTGCACCAGCTTGCAAGTGACATCGCAAGCGACGAACTGAAGCAACACTTGGCCAACGCAGTCGCAGGACATCATGGGATGACGTACGGCGTCTACGATGGGGCTGGCAATAGCATCTATGCCACGCCCGGTCCTGACCTGTCTAAACTTGCCAGTAGCAAAAAGTTGGTCAACCGCATCACCGCTGACGATTTGATCGTGTGGCAGGAGGATCAGAGGTCATATCGAGGTGTGGTGCTGCAACTGCCTGCTGACGATTCAGCGGCGCCCGGCTACCGCATCGTCGCTGCCATGGACATCGGCTTTCATCTCGACTTCCTGGCGGAGTTCAAGCGCATGCTCTGGTGGGCAACCGGCTTGGTCATGTGCCTGGCGCTCGGTGTGGCTTGGCTGGCGGTGCAGTGGGGCCACCTGCCGATTCGCAAGGTCAATGAAGAGATTCGGGCGATTCGCTCTTCAAAGCTGGATGTGAGGCTGGATCCTCGGGATGTGCCGATCGAACTGGCGGAACTGGTATTCGCCTTCAACGATATGTTGGCGAGAATCGAGGAAGGCTTCACCCGGCTATCACACTTTTCCGCAGACATCGCGCACGAGTTGCGCACGCCCGTCACCAACCTGGTCACGCAGACTCACGTGGCGCTTGGCCAGCCGCGCAGCAACGAGGAATACAGAGAAATCCTCTATTCAAATTTGGAAGAGTTTGATCGGATGGGACGCATGATTGGTGACATGCTGTTTCTTGCCCAAACGGAAAATGATCCCCGCAACTTGCGTCTGTCTACCATTGATCTGTCCGAATTGGTGCGGAGTCTGTTCGACTATTTCGAGGCGCTGGCAGAAGATAGCGGCATTACGCTTGGTGTTAAAGGGGCGATCGGCAGCATAGCGGCGGATCGGGAAATGCTCACCCGGGCGCTGAACAATCTTCTCTCGAATGCAATTCGACACACGCCTCGCGGCAAGAGCATCACGGTCTTGCTTTCGCAGGACGAGCAGTGGACAACGATCAGTGTGGTCAATCCCGGTGAGAGAATTCCTGAGCGCGATCTACCAAAGCTCTTCAACCGCTTCTACCGAGTTGATCCGGCACGGCAACGAAATACGGCGGGCGCCGGTCTTGGCCTTGCCATCGTGAAATCGATTGCGGAGGCACATGGTGGCTCCGTTGCCGTGACCTCCAGTGAGCTTGTCACCAGGTTTGACTTGGTATTGCCCCATCTGCGGCAGTAGTCCGAGGGCGCTGCGGTCCGTCCAGCCAACTGGCGTATCTCTTTGCCTGATTCTGGGATCTACCCGGCCGGCCACGTTGCTACGCGAGCGGGACATTTTTTCTCCGTGACTGCCACGTGCCCAGTCCTAGCGGCAGGCGCCGACATCATGCGCTTGTGTATCCCATCGCTACGTCCACACCGCGCGCGGGGGCCTTTGCTCGGTCGTGATCCGGTCACCGATCGTCGATAGCCTCAGCGGTCAGTGCCGAACGTCTGCCTGCTCGGCGCCTCGATCGCGCGCAGACCTGGCTGTGTGCGCTGAGCCCCTGAGGTGAGTTGGAAGTTGGTCTGCTGGTTCGTTGCGCGGGTATATGTACCCGTAGCTGGGTACAGAGAGTCTTATTGATCAAGATCAAGGTACTGCTATCAGGCGCCGGCTGCATATGAACGCAGCCAACCGCCAAAACTACCTATGCAGGTGTCCACTAAAACTTGACCACTGCACCCCGCCCGAAGGCTTCTCCGACTCGCCCGCTGACGCGGGCCAGGTCAACCCCACAACGACAGGCGAGAACGCCCCGCCATGCCTTGCAGCGCCGGTCTTGAGGCGTGGCGTGGAAGCTCCATAGCGATGCCGGGCGGGTTGTCCCTGAACCGCGTTGAGGACGGCACGCACCTGCACAACCTGCCGCAGCAAGCGCCAGCGTGTTCGCCAGCGTCCCGTCCATCGCGGCGGGGCGCTGGCCGGGCCGATCCGGCGCAGCCGGTTCGGCGGCATCGAGGGGCGCCAAGCATCGCGCGGCGGGGATAGCCCGCAGGGCTTTCCCCTGGAGGCAAGCGAAGCGCGCAGCGCCGCAGGCGCGAAGGCGTGAGCAACTGTCTTGAAAGTCAAGCCTCGCAAGCGCGCAGGCTCCATTCAATTGAAGCGTTTTGCCAATGATTCAATAAATGTTGTATTATCGAATCATGAACGAGACCCAAGCCATTTCCGCCCTCGGCGCCCTGGCCCATACCCAGCGGCTGCGCGTGTTCCGCGCCCTGGTGGTCGCCGGCCCCGAAGGGCTGACACCCAGCGTCCTCGCCGACCAGCTCGACGTGGCCCGCAACTCCCTGTCCTTCCACCTGAAAGAACTGGCCCATGCCGGCCTGGTCACCATCGAGCAGCAGGGCCGCAACCTGATCTACCGCGCCGACTTCACCCAGATGAATGGGCTGCTCGGCTATCTGACCGAGCACTGCTGCCAGGGCGGCGCGTGCGAGGTCACCGAATCCTCCTCTGCCTGTACTTCCTGCTGAAAGGATCACCCCCATGAAGCGCTTTCACGTCCACCTGCACGTCGATGACCTGAACCGCAGCATCGGCTTCTATTCCCAACTGTTCGCCGCGCAGCCCGCGCGCGTCGAAGGCGACTACGCCAAATGGATGCTCGAAGACCCGCCGGTCAACTTCGCCATCTCCACACGTGGCAACAAGCCGGGCATCGACCACCTGGGTATCCAGACCGACGATGCCGAGGAATTGGCGGTGCTGAAGGCCCGCGCCGAGGCGGCCGACATGACGCTGCTGGACGAGGGCACCACGACCTGCTGCTACGCGCGCAGCGAGAAGCACTGGATCACCGATCCGCAGGGCGTGGCCTGGGAGCACTTCCACACGCTGGGCAACATTCCGGTCTTTAACGAAGCGGCGCCTGCAGCGACTTCCGCCGCAGCGTGCTGTACCCCGGTGCGCGGCAAGCCGGTGGGCGTTGCGGTGAAGCCGGCTTCCTCCTGCTGCTGATGTGAGATACCCATGACCACCGACAAGACCTACAACGCCCTGTTCATCTGCACGGGTAACTCGGCCCGCTCCATCCTGGCCGAAGGCATCCTCAATGAATTGGGCCAGGGGCGCTTTCGCGCCTACTCGGCGGGCAGCCACCCCAAGGGCGAAGTCCACCCACTGGCGCTCGCCACGCTGGAGCGGCTGCACATGCCGACCGCCGGCTACCGCAGCAAGAACTGGGACGAGTTCGCGGCGCCCGGTGCGCCGGAGCTGGATTTCATCTTCACGGTCTGCGACAACGCCGCCGGCGAGGTCTGCCCCGTGTGGCCGGGGCGCCCGATGTCGGCGCATTGGGGTGTGCCTGATCCTGCAGCCGTTGAAGGCACCGACGAGCAGAAGCGCAAGGCGTTCACGGATGCGGCGCTGACGCTGCGCCGACGCATCGAATTGTTCCTGTCGCTGCCGATTCAGCGCCTGGATGCCATGTCGCTGCAGCACGAGCTGCGCAGCATTGGTACGAAGTGAGGTTGGCGCGATGAGTGTTGGAACCCAAACGGCCGGCCGCGTGCCGGCCGCCCCCACCATGAGCGTCTTCGAGCGCTACCTGAGCGTGTGGGTGCTGCTGTGCATCGTCGCCGGTATCGCGCTCGGCCAGTTCGCGCCGGGCGTGTTCCAGGCCATCGGCCGCACGGAAGTGGCTCAGGTCAACCTGCCCGTGGGCCTGCTGATCTGGGTGATGATCATTCCCATGCTGCTCAAGGTGGACTTCGGCGCTCTCGGCCAGGTCAAGCAGCACTGGCGCGGCATCGGCGTGACGCTGTTCATCAACTGGGCCGTCAAACCATTCTCGATGGCGTTGCTGGCGTGGATCTTCATCCGCCAGGTCTTCGCGCAGTGGCTCCCCGCCGACCAGCTCGACAGCTATGTCGCGGGCCTGATCTTGCTGGCCGCCGCACCTTGCACAGCCATGGTGTTCGTCTGGAGCCGGCTGACCGGGGGCGATCCTGTGTTCACGCTGTCGCAGGTCGCGCTGAACGACACCATCATGGTGTTCGCCTTCGCGCCCATCGTCGGCCTGCTGCTGGGCCTATCGTCCATCACGGTGCCGTGGGCCACGCTGCTGGTATCGGTCGGCCTGTACATCGTGATTCCCGTCATCCTGGCCCAGTTCTGGCGCCGCGCCCTGCTGAGCAAGGGCCAAGCCGCCTTCGACCGGGCGCTGGAGCGCATCGGGCCGCTGTCCATCGCGGCGCTGCTGCTCACGCTGGTGCTGCTGTTCGCCTTCCAGGGCGAGGCCATCATCCGCCAGCCACTGGTCATCGCCATGCTGGCCGTTCCGATCCTGATCCAGGTGTTCTTCAACTCCGGCCTGGCCTACTGGCTCAACCGCAAGGCGGGCGAGCAGCACAGCATCGCTTGTCCTTCGGCGCTGATCGGCGCCAGCAACTTCTTCGAGCTTGCCGTAGCCGCCGCCATCAGCCTGTTCGGCTTCCAGTCCGGCGCCGCGCTGGCCACCGTGGTCGGCGTGCTGATCGAGGTGCCAGTCATGCTACTGGTCGTTCGGATCGTCAACCAAAGCAAGGGCTGGTATGAGTGCGGCCCGAACCCTGCCCGCGGATAACCAAGACACGACTCATGAGCAACATCACCATTTACCACAACCCCACCTGCGGCACGTCGCGCAACGTGCTGGCTCTGATCCGCAACAGCGGCGAAGAGCCGAACGTTATCGAATACCTGAAGACACCGCCTGACCGCGAAACGCTGCAACGCCTGATCACGGACATGGGCGCGCCAATGCGCGCCGTGCTGCGTGAGAAGGGTACGCCCTATGCGGAATTGGGCCTCGATGACCCGAAGTGGGGTGACGAGCAGTTGATTGGCTTCATGCTCCAGCACCCCATCCTCATCAACCGGCCCATCGTGGTGACCCCGCTGGGCACGCGCCTGTGCCGGCCCTCAGAGGCCGTGCTGGACATCCTGCCGCAGCCGCAGCGCGGCGCGTTCCGCAAGGAAGACGGCGAAGCCGTGGTGGATGCGGAGGGTCGCAGGGTCTGAGACCTCCCGCACAAGCGGCAGGCAATCTGAAGTGAGGCTGGTATTATCGAATTTCGTTATCGATATTCGATATGAAAGAGAAACCTACTCCACGTGCCATGGAGCACCACGACCTGCTGTCGGGGCTGATCCGCCTGCATGTGCTGCACCACGCAGCCGAGCAGGAGATCTACGGGCAATGGATGATCGACGAGCTGGCCCACCACGGCTACCGCCTCTCCCCCGGAACGCTGTACCCGATGCTGCACAAGATGGAGCGCGACGGCTACCTCGTCTCCCGCCAGGAGCGTGAAGGGCGCACCGTGCGCAAGCTCTACACGATCACGCCCAAGGGCAAGGAAGGCTTGGCGCTGGCCAAGGACCGCATCCGGGAGTTCACCGGGGAGGCGATGCACAAATGACAGATTCCACCAACACCTTGCAGCATGAGGCCGCTGCCGCGCGCGGCTCACCCGTCGAAGTCTTCGGCGCCTTCCTCAAGCTGGGGCTGACCTCCTTCGGCGGGCCGATCGCGCATCTGGGCTATTTCCGCTCGGAGTTCGTCGAGCGTCGCCGCTGGCTGGATGACCGCAGCTACTCCGATCTGGTCGCCCTGTGCCAGTTCCTGCCGGGGCCGGCCAGCAGCCAGGTCGGTATGGCGCTGGGGTTGGGCCGCGCGGGCTGGCTGGGGCTGCTGGCGGCCTGGGCCGGATTCACCTTGCCATCGGCGATTGCGCTGATCCTGTTCGCCTTTGGCATCGCCGAGTACCAGGGGCTGGCCCAGTCCGGCTGGGTGCACGGGCTCAAGGTCGTCGCCGTGGCCATCGTGGCGCAAGCGGTCTGGGGGATGGCCAAGTCGTTGTGCCCGGACCGGCCGCGCGCCGCGCTGGCCATTCTGGCGGCGCTGCTGACCATGGTCCTGCCCTCGGCCGCGGGACAGCTTGCCGCCATCGCGGTGGCAGGGCTGCTGGGCTGGTGGACATTGAAGATCGCGCAACCCGGCGGCGGCCACGCCCACAGCTACCCCGTCTCGCGCAAGCTGGGCATCGTGGCGCTGCTGCTGTTTGCCGCACCGCTCGTCGGGCTGCCCCTGTGGGCGGCAGCCACGGACTCGTCCACGATAGCCCTGCTGGAAGGGGTGTACCGCTCCGGTGCACTGGTCTTCGGCGGTGGACACGTTGTGCTGCCGCTGCTGCAGGCCTCGGTGGTGCCCAGCGGCGTCGTGAGCAATGCCGACTTCCTGGCCGGCTACGGTGCGGCGCAGGCCGTGCCGGGGCCGCTGTTCACTTTCTCGGCCTACCTCGGCGCGGTCGCCCACGGACCGCTGCATGGCTGGATCGGCGGGCTGGCACTCCTGGGCACGATCTTCCTCCCCGCTTTTTTCATGCTGGTCGGTGCACTGCCGTTCTGGGAAGGGCTGCGCCACCGCGCGGGCATCCAGACGGCCATGGCCGGCATCAACGCCGGCGTGGTCGGTATTCTGGTGTCCGCCCTCTATGACCCGGTATGGACGAGTGCCATCCACAGCAAGGCGGATTTTGGGCTGGCGCTGCTCTCGTTCGGACTGCTGACGGTGGGGCGCGTGCCGCCGGCGCTCGTGGTGCTGTTAGCCGGGCTGGTGGGCTGGGTCATGGCGATGGGCGTCTGAATCTCATGTGGCACACCCTGACCATCCAGCTCCGACACGAAACCGCCGACGACATTGCCGCCATCGAAGCGGTCACGACCGCCGCCTTCGCTGATGCACCACACACCAGCCACACCGAGCAATTCATCGTGCGCGCCTTGCGTGCCGCCAACGAACTGACGCTTTCCATCGTGGCCGAAGAACATGGGCGCGTCGTCGGTCACGTCGCGCTGTCGCCAGTAACGATCACCCATGAGCACAGGCGAAAGACCGAGGGCTGGTATGGGTTGGGGCCGATCTCCGTCCTGCCGCCAAGGCAGGGGCGAGGCATCGGTTCGCGCCTGATGGAACAGGCGCTGTCTGAACTGCGGGCTATGCAGGCCGCAGGCTGCGTGCTGCTGGGAGATCCAACGTACTACACGCGCTTTGGCTTCCAGGCCCATGCGGGCTTGCAACTGCCGGGCGTGCCGCCCGGCTATTTCATGGCGCTGGCCCTGCATGGGACAGTGCCGGAAGGCATCGCGCACTACAGCGATGCCTTCAACGCCGCCGCCTGAGCCAGCGCGAAGGCGGCGGCGTTTTAATTCGGCTATTGGCCTTGAACACCGGGCGCGGCCACTGTCGCACCCGGATTTCGCGTCCACCGCGCCCAGGGCGGAACGGCCTGGGCGCGGTGCTGATCGCGGTTATTCCTTCGTCTCGATGCGCCACCACACAAAGCGAAGCGCCCCGGTCGAGGCCGGGGCGCTTGCCTTCGGCGCGGGTCAAGCGGCCAGTGCCTCGGCGGGTTCATCCGCCATTGCCTCGGTATCCTCCGGGGCGTCCTGCTCCGGGCCTTCTTCCTGCGCGGCCTCCTGCGGGCCTTCGGCCTTGAAGATGGCGGGCATCCAGCCGGTGCCATCGGCCAGCCGCTCGGCCTCGCTGGCAATGTCGGCCTTCTTGAGCTTCGTCAGCCGGGTGACGAATTCCGGTGCAAACGCGCCCACGGCATCCAGAATCACGGCCTTGGAAACGTGCTTGAAGTAGCCTTCTGCGGTCGGCTTCCACCATGCGGCCATGTCGAGGCCCACGGCCTGCGCCAGTTCTGCGCCGGGCTGGTGCGGCGTGGCACGGGGCGTCACCACGTCCACCGTGGAAGCCACGCACACGGCCAGCAGCCGCACCAGTTCGTCTTGCGACTTCGCCAGCAGCGCGGCGAACAGTTCGGCGCTGTCCTCCGGCAAGGCTTCCCCGGCTACCTGTTGCAGTTCGCGCAGCGCCACAGCGGCGGGCGACTCCGGCCAGTCCGGGGCCATGCCTTCCAGCCGGTCTTGCACTTTCAGGCTCACGCCCAGCGGCAGGTCGTGGCCGTGGTAGCTGTCCTGCAAAACCTTCTGCACCATGCCATGCACCAGCGCGGCCAGCGCGACGTGCGGATGCCGGGCCACTTCGATTTGCAGCGCCGCCGTGCGGTGGGCGCTCAACCGCTGCGCCAGCTGGTCGGACAGGCTCGCGGCCTTGGGCGGGTCGTCGGCGTCCTCGTGCTCCTCGTTGGCGGCTTCGCCTTCGGTGCTGCCGAAGCCGCGCCGCAGCTTTTCCAGCGTGCGCAGCGCCTTGGCCTCGGCTTCGCGCAGCAGGCCGCGATGAATAACAGCCTCGCCGTTGCGGTCGATGGTGACGATGGCACCGGCCACCTCGCGCACTTCGGGGGCGTAGCCTTGCAAGGCATTCTCCGCGTCTTGCAGTTCTCCGACCACCTGATCGCGCCGCTGTTCCAGCTTCTCGGCCTTGGCCTCGTCCTCGGCGTCGCAGGCTTCTTCCAGTTCGGCGTCGATCTTTTCGAGGCGGGTTTCCAGCGAGGCGATGCGGCGGGCCTCGCGGGTGGTCGGCTCGCGGCGGTGGCGCGGGGCGTTCTGGAACGCCTGCCGTTCCTCGTAGGCCAGATGCGGCACGGCCTCCACCCATGCCCAGCCCTCGGCGCGCACGTCCTCGGCCAGCGTTGCCAGCTTGTCGCGCACGAGCGTTTCCAGCACTGCGGTATCGGTGAGGTAGGTTCCGGCATCGCCTTCCGCGAACAGGTCGCGGCGGATGCCGCCGCCTGCCTGCCGGTAGGCGTCCAGCCCGACGAAGCGCACCAGCGCGTGCGCGGCGTCGATTTCGCGCTCGGTCAGGCGCTCGCGCAGCTTGGACGGGCTGCGCTGCCATTCCGGCGCACCATAGAACGTGGCTTCCTGCGCGGCGTGGTCGTCGGCGAAGGGACACAGCAAGACCGCCCCCTCACGCCACCCACGCACGCCGGTTTTCGGCAAGCGGAGCGCGCAGGCACGGATCAGCGAGCCGGGCCGGAGGCGCCAGCGATGGAAGCCCGACAGGGGCGAGACTCGCGCAGCGAGGCTCAATGCGCAGCACGACAGCGCGACGGCGGCACGCCGGGACGCCCGACTGCTTGGGACAGGACTACTCGTTGTCGGTCTTGCGCGGCTCGATGTGCAACTGTCCTTGACGTGCAGCCGGGCGTAGTTGCGAAGGTACAGCGTGTCGTACTGCTTATCGGGCGATGTCAGGTGCACCACCATCAGGAAGGCGGGGGACTGCTTTTGGACGGTGATGCCCTGGCGCACCACATCGCGGGCAGCCGGGCCTGAGCCTGGGCGACGCGGTTTTGTACCCGCACCGTCGCGTCATCGGCGTTGATGCCAGAACGGAAGGTGACCGTGGTCACCAGCACGCCGTCGGAGCCGGCGACAGACTTGATGTACATCATGCCTTCGACGCCGTTGATCTGCTCCTCCAGGGGTGTCGCCACGGTCTCGGCAATCACCTTGGGGTTGGCGCCCGGATACACGGCGCGCACCACGACCTTGGGATATTCGCTGATCGGCAGCGCCGGGATCGCGAGCAGGCCCGAGACGAAGATGACGATCGACAGCACAGCCGCGAAGATCGGCCTGTCCATGAAGAACTTGGAGAGGTCCATGGGCTAATACCTTGAAAGGAGTCCAGGGGGAAGCGCGCCGCGCCGCTCGTTGTGTGATACGTCCGATCGGTGGCGCGCTCCGGCGTGGTGCTTCATTTGGTGGCGGACGCGGGCGCCGCAGCAGCCACCATGGGCACCGCCGTGGCCTGCACAGGCATGCCCGGCAAGAACACCTTCTGCGCGCCGTTGACGATCACGCGGTCGCCCGCCGCCAGCCCCCCTCGCACGATGCGCAGCCAATGGGAACTGCCACCCAGTTTCACATCACGTCGCTGCGCCAGTCCATCCTTGTCTACGATGTAGACGTAGTTACGGTCGTGGTCGGTCAGCACCGCCTTGTCGTCGATCAACACGGCCGAGAATTCGCCGCTGCCGACCAGTCGCACGCGGGTATAGAGGCCCGGCGTGAAAACGCGATCCTTGTTGTCCAGCACCGCGCGCACGGCGATCGTGCCGCTGCCCCGGTCCACCTGGTTGTCGAGGAAGTCCACCGTGCCGGTGTGAGAGAAGTCCGCCTTGTCCGCCAGGGCGATCTGGACCGGCAGCTGGCCGCCTCGCTCGCTGGGGCGCTCTCCCTTGCGCGCCATGCGCGAGTAGCGCAGGAACGCCTTCTCATCGGCCTCAAAGTAGGTATAGACCCTGTCCTGGAACACGATGGTGGTTAGCACACTGGCTGCATCGCTGGCGGCCACCAGGTTGCCTGCGGTAAAGCGGGCACGGCTGGCGCGCCCGTTGATGGGCGAGCGCACTTGGGTCCTCTCCAGGTTCAACTGCGCCGTCTCCACCGCAGCCTGCGCGGCCTGCACCTCAGCCTGCGCGGACTCGTCAGCGGCGCGGCGCTGCTCCCAGGCCTCGGTGGAGACAGCCTGCTGCTCGACCAGCACCTTGGCACGTTGCGCCTCGCTTCTGCTGCGGCCGGCTTCGCTGCGCGCCCGGGTCAATTGCGCCTGGGCCCGGGCCAGTTCCGCGCGGTAGCTTCGGGCATCGATCATGAAGAGCACATCGCCCTTCTTGACCTCGTCTCCTTCGCGATAGGCGACCCGCTCGACGTAGCCAGACACCCGTGGGCGCAGCTCGACGCTCTCGATGGCTTCGATGCGTCCGTTGTATTCGTCCCATTACGTGATGGGCTTGATCTCGACCTGCGCGACGCTGACTTGCGGCGGCGGTGGATGGCCTCCGGCGCCAGCTCCGGCGTTCTCTTTACAACCTGCGAGCGCCATCGCGCTGAGGGAGATCAGTATCCAAAGCAGGCGCACGCCGCGAGGGTCGGAGCTGGAAGTCGTCATCTGAACAGGTTCCGTGGTCAGGTCGTAAAGCGAATGAAGCGAGCGCGATCGCGCTGCACGCTGTCCCCTGACGCTGCTTTCTTGGCAGCGCAAGACCATGAGCGACAGATGCGGCAGAGATCGAATCCCGTTGGTTGTCGGCTTCTCGTCTCGTCGCAGAACGCGCGCGCAAACCGACCTCGGCGGCATTACAAAGCCTCAAAACTTGAGGTCAAGCGATATCGACGTTCTGATTCGCGCCGTTGCGGATTGGTCCGCCGCGTCGCATTTTTGGACGGCTCTTGAGCCGCCGGTTACGCGAGAAGTGACAAGTAAGGATTGTTCGGTGGTGGCTCTGCGAACAGGAGCCGAACATCGTGCAATAGATAGCCATACAGGCGGCGGGACTTCCTGGGGCCTGTGACATCGCACGTCCAGATGTTCAGGCCCCTGGGCTTTTTGCGATGCAGTTGCAGGCGCTCGAAGCGCTTTTGTACCCATTGCCAATCCTGCTGGTTCTCCTGCTTGGCGAGAGTCCCGACCTGGGGGTGTTCTTGTGCGTAGCGTTGGAATACCCCGGGGCTGACCAGGTAGGCCGTGTCGCCCACCGTATGCACGAGCGCCTTCGCGTCGTTGATGACCAGCCGGCGGGTAGCGATACCTTGTTTCAGCCACGCCATGAAGTGCTCGCCCGATGGCTGCGCCGACGAGGACGTGGGCACCGGCGCTGATGACGGCACGGGCACCATCGAGGTTGGCGGTGGCGTTTGAGGGCCAGCGGCGGGTGCGTCGCCCGAGACGGCTTCCGCATCCTGTTGGGGAACAAGCAAATCGCCGATTCCTACCATCGCCAGCAGGTCCTCCATGACATCGGGTGCGGCTTGTGCGGCAGGCAAGTGAACCGGAGTCGCGGCGTCGACGCCCTCCCATGGAAGGGACTCTTGATCGTCGGTGGCTGGCTTTGCCGTCATTGCCGGCGAGGGCACCAAGGCATCGGCATTGTTGGGTGCCGGTGTCCCGTCGATTGCCACTGCCCCTGCGAAGGGCGCTGGCCGCTCTCCAGACTCCCAAATCAGCGCGGGAGCGAGACGCAGCAGGGTGAATGAGTGGGACCAGCCAGTCGTGCTGGTCACGGTCGCGCGCCAGACCGCCTTGCCGTCCGGCGTCGGTTGCAACATGCCGTGATCCTGCAGCACGTTGAAGACGGCGGTGTTGCTCGCGGGGATGCCGTCGACGCCTAGTGACAGCAGGTGCGCACGCAGCTTGTCCGAGACCGTCTTGCTTACCAGCCACAAGGCATCCTCGGTGATCCAGCCATCGGAGGCTTCCGGCTGGTTCAGCTTCAACTGTTCCTTGAGCAGGTAGCGCAGCCCGTCGAGCAACTTGCGCTGCAGCGCATGCTTGTGTGCAGCCATGGCGCGGGCCGGATCGCCGCCCAGTTCCTGGGCCACCGAAGCCCGGTCGGCCTGCACGACAAGTTCGCCCAGCACGCCGGCGCGCTCGTACTGGCCGGCCAGGACGTAGAGCAGCGGTCCCCACAGGTCGGGATAGCCACTGAGCCAGTCCAGGGCATCACGGTCGAGCAGTTGACGGTAGAGTAAACCTGTCGCGGCGCTGTGGAGCCGATATTCCCGATCGTCGCGGTAGCGGAAGCGGTATGGCTGGTGCAGCGGGCCGTGCCAGGGGTGCCACAGCGAGCCGTCGGACAGTTCGACGTGCAGATCGACGGCGATCTTGCCGATGTCGTGCAGCAGCGCGGCATAAGCGACTGCGGCAGTCCAGGCTTCAGACTGCGCCGCCTGGTCTTCGGGACTGCCGCCAATGGGCAGCAGATGGGACTGCCGCAGCTTGAGCGCATAGGCGACGATCTCCAACCCGTGATCCAGCATGCCGCCGGGGTAAGCGTGGTGATGGCTTTCCGATGCGGGGAATTGTTGGACCAACTCGGCGTAGTGCTCCAGCGGCGTGCGGTATAGGGTGGCGAACTGCCGCCGCGACAGCGACGTGCGCTGCCAGATGTGTTCCAGCAGCTTCTGCCGGCGCGGTGTTGCCAGCAGCGATGCGGCCGATTCGGGCCGCAGCAACCCTTTCGGGAGGTCGGTGGCGGGCGCTGGCGACGGGGCAGCGACCGGGGGCCGTTTTCGCTGGAACAGGGAGAGCATGCGGGTGTCCTCTGGGGGGCCGGCCGGGAGGCCTTTTCGCCTTTTCGAGGTAGGGCCTTTCCCCTTGCACCCCATTCCCTTGCCGTTTCGGCCCTTTGGCCTTTAACCGTTTCGGTATAGCCGGGCCTGGGTTGCGTCTCCAGCGTCAATGTGGAACCCGCACGAATGGATTGGACGGAGACCTGGCGCTGGCCCCTGCCTATGCTGCGGGGACGCTACCCCCGGCAGGTAGGCTCTCGCTCAGGCGACTAAGTTGACAAATGCGACAAGGGCAACTAGAGTGAATCCTGTCTCAAACCTGCTTGGGAGATGACCATGCCCACCGCCATTGAATTCATTGCCGATCGTCTGCCGCGCGTCACCGTGGAGGACGTGCGCCGTTTCGCGGATACCGTTGAAATCCGGGATGCGCCGGCTTTCGCGGCCGAGTTGCAGGCGTTCATTCACGAGCGCGTGGAGGCGGTAAAACTGCCAGCCAACCTCGAAGGCGAAACGGTGGAGCAGGCCCTGGCGCGCAAGGCGGCCGCGCTGCGCACCGAAACGCGCTGGACCCCGACTGAAACCGACGTCCAGCGAGGCCGCGCCGTGTTGCTGGAATCCTTCAACCAGCCGCACAACCTGCCGATCCCCGAGTACGCCAAGCTGGCGGACAAGTCGCGCCAGCAGATCTACAAGGACATCCTCGCGCGCCGGCTGCTGGCGCTGAATGTGGGGCCGCGCGGCCAGAAGCTGCCCGACTGGCAGCTCGACCCGCTGAAGCAGCAGTTGACCCAAACCGTGCTTCAAGAGGTCGAGGGCATCGACCACTGGACGATCTACCGCGCACTATCCGAACCGCTCGAAGGCTTGGGCGGACGCTCGCCGGTGGATGCGGTGACGCATGGCACAATCGATGACGTGGCCGAAGCGGTGTTCAACGTGCTGGGCGTCCAGGTGCATTGAGGCAAGACCGCCATGAGCCGCGAACTGCCCTTGTTCTTGATCGATGCGGGTGAACTGCTCCAGCATGTGAGCCGCGTCGTCTATCGGGGCAGCCCGCTGTACTATGGCCGCAGCGGCACCAATCGCTACGACGACCCGGCGCGGACCTACGGCGTGCTCTACCTGGGCCGCGACCTGTCCACGGCGCTGATGGAGTCGGTGTTTCACAAGCACCAGTGGCTGGCGGACGAGAAGCGCTCGATTGCGCTGAAGGAAGTCGAGAGCCGGCTCGTGCGGGCCGTGGGGGTCCTGGACGACGTGCGCTTGGCCGATCTCACGGCCGAGGGTGTCATGGCGGGTTACTTCGGCCTGAACCTGGAACAGTTGGCCAGCCGCGACTACACGCACACGCAGCAGGTGTCCGCCCAGGTGCATGCGATGCTCGGCGATGATGGCCAGCCGCTGTTCGACGGGGTGCTCTATCCGTCGCGCAACAACTATCCCGCCAAGAGCATCGCCCTGTTCGAGCGTGCGGCAGCAAGAGTCGGCGTTGTCGATGACATCGACCTGGTGGACCATGTGGACTGGCCGCGCTTCGTTGCCACGTATCGCGTCGGCGTGGAGCCTGATCCCGGGCCGGTGGAACCGGATGACGAAGCGTCCTGAAGCGGCAAGAGAGCACATTGAAGCCCCAAACAGAATGAAATGGACCAAACTGGAATAGGCATCCCTCTGTAGCAGGAGACGACCATGAACACCACGACCCGCATCAGCACCGCAGAACGCCTCGGCCGCACCTTTGGCCGCGGATGGCGCGCCTACGCGCGCGGCGAACGTCGGGCGTCGAACTGGTTGGTGTCCAAGGGGGTGCCGGCGGCCGTTGCCACCGCGCTCGTGTGGGTGGTCAAGCTGTCTGTGGTGGGATTGCTGCTCTACGTTGCTTTTTGGTTCGCACTCGTGTTGTTGGGCGTCGTGGCGGCGGCGTGGGCTGCTGCTGCCAATACCTCTGACGAGGACGAGTGGCCTTTCACCGATCTCACAGAACTGCGCAAGACACCGGGCTACGATCCCAATCTGTACAACGATACGTCGCACGAGTTGTACACCGACGACTGACGGACTCCGGGCTACTTCAGCTTGCCTCCCGTGAGTGCCCCAGCCCCCTTGCCCCCGGCTTGGCCGGCGCTCTTGCTGCCGTCCGACAACCCCTGAATGGCATGTCCCGCCCGAATTCCAACCCAGGTCAGGCTTGCCAGCCAGAATCCTGGCAGCACCAGGAACATCGTGCCCGCGACGAACATCAAGAGCATGTCGCCGAACGCATTGTTCAGCCCCACCAGCGGGTCGAAGTTCGTGTGTGGCCGGTTCCAGCCAAAGCCCCAGCCATAGAGCGCATCGAGGATAGTGCTGTCGATCCAGCGAGCGAGCTGGAACCAGAAATCCACGAAGAACAGCGCGAATTGCACGACGCTGACCGTGACGACCGTCTTCAGGTCATAGGTGCCCACGACCAGCACGAGCGGGATGCAGATGACCAGCGCCATCTTGAGCAAGGCGAGGACCATGGGTAGAGACTGTCTCACGACGTCCATGGCGGGAAACGCGGCAATCGCGCCGACGGCCATCCCAACGTCTCCCGTGGCCCGTGTCACGATGTTCGGCAAGGTCTTGTCGATCTGGCCTCCGTAGTCCGTATAGACGCTGCCCTGGTTCAACTTCTGCTGCCGCGGTGACGCGATGGCTCGGATCACCGAGTCGTCCACCTCGGCCCGGCTCAGGAACCCGGCCCAGCCCGCCAGGCGACTCAACAGGCTCGGGTCCACCTGACCCAGCAGGCGTGCCCGCAGGCCGTTACTTCCATCGCTCCACCACTGGCGGCAGGTCGGGTAGCCGCCACCGCTGGCCACCTGCGCAAGCCCTGCGTCGCGGGTGCTGTCATAGGGCCAGTCCTCGCGTGGGGTGCTGGAACGGTATGTGTCGTAGTAGCCGTTCGTGTCGGTGAAGAACCGCGATCCGATCCAGGTCACGTCGTGCATCTGCTGCTCATCGAGCTGAGGGCGCTGCATGAACAATTTGGCCCGTGCAGGCCCATAGCAATCCCGCGAGAAATCCGCTACTTCCTGAGCCAGCACCGGGTCATCGATGCGCGTAGCGTCGATCTCCATGCGCATCTGCCGCAGGTCCGTGCCGCACGGGATCGCTGCCACCGAAGCGCCCGTGACGGCGCGCGAGAGCGCGTGCATGAACGCCCACCACACCGGCACCTTCGCCGACTGGTTGTTGATGGTGCTGAAGGACTGCGACCAGCCGGTATCCCCGGGCTGCGCCACGCTGACCTGGCACTGGGCCGAGCGCGAGCTGTCGTACTGGATGGTGTTCAGGTCCACGTCGATGAACGGAATGCCGGCGAACATCACCACCACGATGGCGACGAAGACCCGGTTCTCGATGCGGGCGGCGCTCAGCACGCCTTTGTTGCCCTCGTCGGCGCCTTCCGCACGGGCCTTCAACCACTCCTGCACGATGATGGCGACGAAAGGCAGCGCGAATACCCCGCTGGATACGAGGACCGCCCAGATGCCGTTGTTGACGATCCAGGACACGAGGGTTAGGTAGTACTCCAGGTAGTCGGTCGTGAAAAGCGTCATGGCCTCGATCCCCTCAAGCGGCCTGCATCAACAGGCTGGCTTCCAGCGCCACGATGGCAACAATGCCGGCGACCTCAGCGCGAATCAGCCGGCGTCGGGCCAGCGTGCTGTCCTCGCGCGCCAGCAGCCGCCGCCGCATCCAGACCCAGCCGCAGGCCGTCGCCCCGTACAGGAACAACCGCCACACGAAGAAGTAGCCCGATGCGGCCGCGAGCCACCGCTCCCAGCCGGCCACGCTGCCAACGAGATAGATGCCGGCGATGTTGGCGCCCACCGCAGCGGCGACGATCACGGCCGCCCACAGCAGTGCTTTCGCCGCACGCCGGCTGATGAGCCAGCGCAAGGGGCGCCAGGCCATGCGCTCCGCGCTCATGGCCGGCCTCCCGGATTGCCCTTCTGCAACTGGTCGAGGCGGTCGGGCACCGGATCGCCCTCATAGATGCCGCGCGAGCCTGCCGCGCGCGTGCCATGGCGCTGGATGATGGCCATCGGCGAGTTGTTCGCCAGCTCGCGCCGCAGTTCAAGTTCGGTCTTGAGGTTGCGGATCTCCCGGTCGAGCGTGTCGCTCTCGTGGTTCACGGCCTCGACTGCCAACTCGTTGGCTGCCACGTTGGGCTCTTTCTTGCCGGTGAGCAGCGTGCGCTGGAGCAGCAGTGCCTTCTCCAGCACCGACGAAAGCGCCACCTCGGACGCGAGGCGCCGCGCCAGCAGGTCCTGGTCCGGCTCGTCGCGCAGCGCCTCGATGACGCCGCGCGTGATCGGCAGCGACGTGCTGCCGGCCTCGCGCAAGTTCTCGAAGGTGGTGTTGCGCACGCCGGAAACCAGTTCCTGCAAGACTTCCAGCTTGGCTTCGTACTCCTCCTGGATCAGCGGCGTCAGCCCGACGCCGGGCACCGTCTCGGTCTTGGTGCAGGAATCGCACGTGCGCTGCACCTGTTCCCCGAGGACCCGGGTGGCCCATTCGGTCGCCTGCTGCGGCGACGTCCAGGTCTGGCAGGACAGGCTCGCGCAACTGGTGGACGCGATGGAGGATGTGTCCGTCACGCCGCGCCCGTTGACCAGGTTGTAGCCCGCGCGGGTGACGTCGCCGACCACGCGGATGGCGGACTGGCCTGCGCCACCGGCATTGCTGCCGCCCACCCAGGGAAGGCCGTCGTTGCCGCGGCGCGTCTCGGCCTGCTCGACGGCCGACACGGCATCGTTGCTGCCAACCGCGTCACGCAAGGCCATGCCTTCGGCCATCTGGCTCCAGCCAAGCTGGCCACCCGCAGTCTCGGCCATCTTCTCCGCCATGGCGCGGCACGTCAGCTTGGAGCGGTCGAAGTCCAGCCGCGCCTGCAGCACGCCGTTGGTCAGCAGGTTGTACAGGCCCGGATCGGCGCGCTGAATGATCAGCGCCGGCAGCGATGCAACCGCGCTGGTCGCGCTCTGGATCACGTTGCTCATGATCTGCTGAAAGCCGTTCGTGATGCCGTTGAGCTGATTGCGCAGCGTGGTCTGGATGCTCATGTCGCCGCAGATCAGGTTGCTGTTCCACCCCACGCCGACCCCGATGGAGCGCATGCCGGCCGCGCGGCCCATGGACACCGCACTGCCACCGCCGATCGAGTACATGACGTCATCGCCGAGGACGGGGCCGCTGTTCTGGTATCCGACCTGCGCCCACGCCAGGCCGCAGACCAGAGCGAGCGGGCCGGCCAGCGCCTTCGGGCGCAGCAGGCGGCACGCCTTGGCGGAAAGGTTCATCGATTCAGGACGCTTCATCGTGGCACCTCAGAGGAAATCGACGCTGCCCAGGAACACCTGCCCGCGGCGTTCGCAGCACGCATAGGGACGCCACAGCGCCCAGGCGTAGTCGCCTTGTTGGGCCTGGGTCAGCGTGCCGCTGTGCGGGAACACCACGCAGGTGTTGGACAGGCGCGGCGTCAGCTCCTGCCACTTGCCCGTAGAGGCATCACCCTCCATCAGCGCGCCGGCCGGCCAGTAGCCGTCGCGGGCGTTGGCAAGCAGCGGCTGGTACACGTGGATCTGCCCGCGGCGCGTGACGACATCACCGGCGCGCTGGGCCACGACGGCCCCGGATTTGTAGTCATCGGTCTGATGCAGGAAGCCGCCGCGCGGATAGACATTGCCCCAGAGGTTCATCGTGGTGCGCGCACCGACCTCGCGCATGCCCGGAATCAACGCCTCCGGGTAGGCCATTTCAGGCACGTTGTAGCGCCAAGCCAGCGTGTCCAGGGTGCTGAGTAGATACGGCATGAAGGCCGTGCCCGCGCCTTGGCAGAAATAGCCCGACGACGATGCGAACTGGTTGAATACCTCGCCGCCAGGATGGCCGATGACATCGCTGTTCTTGATTTTGGCGAGGTTGTTTTCGTGGTCTTCGTTCGTGGTCCCATCCCCACCTGCCTGTGCGGATGGGTTGGGCGTGCTCATCGCCTGCACCTCGACCCAGGGGTTCTCTCCGGTGTTGCTGTAGCTGGAGACGACCGCATCGGGCACGTAGTGCCGGACCTTGGTGGATGTGCGCACCGTGCAGCCCGTCCAGGTGCAGTAGAGCCAGTAGCAGATGCCCACCACCCGGTACTCCAGGCAGTCCGGCGACATGACGGAGGACACGATGGTGGCGGTGTTCAAGGCGTAGCTGCCCGTGGCGCTGATCAGCAGCAGCGAGGCCACGGCGACGCGCAGGCGGCGCAGCAGGTCGAATGGGCGATGGGTCACGGCTGCGTCCTCCGGTGTTGCTCGATGCGCGCGACGGCCCGGGCCACGTCCGGCTCGCCATAGACCACAAAGCGTTGATCCACCACGACGGCCGGGATGGTCGTGACACCCAAACTCCATGCGTCGGTGACGCCCTGGTAGGCGGTGCCGATGCGGCGCTGAAGATCGGTGCCGCCTTGCTTCAGGCGTTGCCGGACGATGGCTGCTGCCCGCTCAGGGTCGGCTGGAAGATTCGCGGAAAGCTCGGCCTCGATCCGGGGCGTTTCGCCCAACTCGATCAGTCGCTCGCCGCCCATGGTCTTGACCGGGTGGCGGCTGTCGGTGACGACCACCACGTCGGCGGCGAAGGTGGCCGGGCTGAACACCGCCAGAGACGTCGGCAGCGCCACGGCCAGGCCAAGGGTTCGCCAGCCTGGTGCGAACCGGGTAAAAGCTGCTGGCATGTCATGTGCCCCGGAAGTTGATCAGGGCCATAGTCAAACGCCGAACCCCAGGCGGCCCCAACAAACAATGCGCATCGCGGCCACCCCGCATACCTGCTTGCGTCGCCGCAAAGAAAAAAGCGGAGGCCGAAGCCTCCGCGCTGATCAACGAAGCAGTGCAACCCTTACAGCAGGCCGGACTCCGCAAAGGAGAACGGGGCACCCTGGCCGACGATGATGTGGTCCAGTACCCGCACATCGATGAGCGCCAGCGCGGCCTGCAGTTGCTGGGTCAGCATGCGATCCGCGCTCGACGGCTCGGAAATGCCCGAGGGGTGCTGGTGCGCGAAGACCACCGCGGCGGCCTTCAACTCCAGCACACGCTGCACGACGACACGCGGATAGACCGAAGTCGAGTTGATCGTGCCCCTGAACAACGGCTCGTAGGCCAGCACCTGGTGCATGCTGTCCAGGAACACCGCGGCGAATATCTCATTGGGCTCGGCGACCAGCTTCACGCGCAGGTAGTCGCGCACGGCCGTGGGGTCGAGGAGTTTCGCACCCGCTTTGAAAACCCGCTTCTCCAGCAGTGCAATGGCTTGCTGGATGATCCAGTCCTCGTGTTGGGCAGCGATGGCGGAAAGCGACTCCAGGCAGGAGTCATTGACGACGAAAGACATGGCGAACCTCCAGACGGTGAGATCGGAGGGCGCGCGCCCTGGGAGGGCAAGCCCTCCTGGGGAACGAACAAGGTGCATCCATCACCGCGGCAGCGGTGATCGTTCGCGGCCAGGATGCGAGGCGAACGGGTTTCGGTCAGCGCAGTGGACTGCGCCGTAGCCTTGAAGACCGGGGCTACCTGGGCATGTCGCCGACGACGTCGGCAGGCATTTCCGATGTAGTAGGTGTGGCGGCGGGATCGCCGGCCGCGAGCATGTCCATGGCCGACAGCAAGGCATCGCCCTCGATCGGACCCTGCAGTAGGATCGCCTTGCCGGTTTCGCGATCGTGCAGCCGCAGCGACGGCGTGGCGGTCACGCCGCTGCTCGTGGCTTCCGCCGTCTGGGTGCGGATCGGCGCCTCGGGCCGTTCGCTCGCCAGACACTGCTCGATGGCTGGCGTAAGGTCGGGGTACCGCAGGTCCTCGGGCAAGCCCTGGCCGTCGCTGCGCGTGTGGGCATAGACCCACTCGACAGCCTGCCAGAAGGCGGCATGGCCGCCAGATTCGCCGGCGCACTCCGCCAGGCTCGCTTCGGCAGACGCGGCCGGCTCATGCGCGGCCAACGGGAGGTGGTGCCATTGCAAGGCCACGTCCGCGTTGCCGGCCACCCAACGCTTGAGCACTGGGAAATAGGATCGGCAGAACGGGCATTCGAGGTCCGCGTAGAGCGTCAGCGTGAAACGCCCTTCCGGATTTCCCATCTGCCACGGAGGCCCGGCCACCTGCGTCACGCTGACCGGCGTTGAAGTCTGGGGAGTGGACTTGCCAGAATAGCGGGACACGAGCCAGATCAGCAGCAGCGCTACCAGCACGGCGGCCAACACCCAGGGCCAGCTGAGCCTCCAGCGCCGACGGCGGAACGCCTGTACCTGCATCGGAATGGATGGGCGTTTCTGTTCCATGGCGTTCTCCGGTGTACGGCAGATTCAGGGCAGGTCCAGGGTCGGCGACTCGATGCCACGTGCCCGGTCGATCTTCTCAGCCACCTTGAAGGCGGCATCCAGCTCGCTGACGCCGTGCTGCTGCATGAGCTGGTAGCGTTCTGCCTTCTCCTCGGGCTCGGTTTGCGCGAGCGCGAGGTAGAGACTTGGCGGCACGGCGCGGAACAGCACTTCCATGCTCTTGGAGAGGATGACGCCCTCGGTGAACTTGCCCGCTTCCTTGCGTGCGGAGAGCATCAGCGCCTTCTGCGCCGGCGAGAGTTCGCGGAACCTGGCGATCTTCTCCACTTCGTCCGGCGGCATCGACAGGCACACCCACCACTCGATCATGTTGAGCATGGGCTCTGCGGCGCGCGGCAGATCGTCGATGTTTTGCGTCGCCAGCCAGAACCAGGCGCCCAACTTGCGCCACATTTTTGTAATTTTCACGACATAGGGCGCGAGCAGCGGGTTCTTGGTGATGATGTGACCTTCGTCGGTCACGTTGACGATCGGCCGGCCCAGGTACTGGTCGCGCTCGGCGATGTTGTTCACCGTGCTGATCAGGCTGATGTAGGCGATGGAGAGCTGCGCGTTGTAGCCCTCGCGGGCATAGGTCGCCAGATCGACCAGCGTGATGTCGGCCTCGGGCCACGGCGTGCCGTCACGGTCGAACATCTCGCCGTCCGTGCCTTGGCAGAACATGTCCATCGCGTCCGCCATCTCCAGCAGCCGCACGCGCCGCATCTCGGGCAGCGTCGGGTCCTGGCCACGGGCGCGCAGCGCGTTGCGCACGTCGCGCGTGAGCACGGTGCGCTTTTCGGCCACGCAATGTTCGGCGGCGTCGAGGATGCACTGGCGGATCAGCGAGCGGTCGGCCCGCGTCATCCGCGCTTCTTCCTTGTCTTCGCCGCCCGTGATCATCAGCCGCGCTGTGATCTCCAGTTCGCCCAGCACGTCGCGCTGCTCGTCCGCTTCCATGGCCGAGGCATCGGGGGGCAGGTCTTCGTCCAGCGCGTCGGCATCGAGCGTCTGTACGTCGCTGGGCGTTTCGATCAGCCGGCGTGCGTCGGCGAACGGCGCCAGGCTGATGCCCGATCCGGGGGCCAGCTTGACCCGGTTCACGGTCAGGCCCAGGCGCCTGGCGAAGTCGCTGAACAGGCCGAAGCTGTTGCCGGCTTCCACGATGAAAAGCCGCGGCCGGTAGATGGCCGTCACCTGGTTCAGCAGGTTGTTGAGCGTGGCGGACTTCCCCGAGCCGGTGGGGCCAAATAGAAACAGATGGGCATTCATCTGCCGATCCAACCTGTTCAAGGGGTCGAACGTAATCGGGCCGCCGCCGCGATTGAACATCGTGATGCCGGGATGCCCCGTGCCCTGGGCGCGGCCCCATACTGGCGACAGGTTCGCCGCGTGCTGGGCGAACATCAGTTGCGTGTACCACCGGCGCCGGTCCTTGCCGGGGTTGTAGCAGCACGGCAGCCAGCGCAGGTAGCTGTTGAGCGGCGCCACCTCGTCGTCCTCGCGCACCGGCTGCAGGCCGGCGTTGAGCATCACGTTCGCGAGGTCCAGGCCGCGCCGATCCAGTTCCGCCTCGTCGCGCCCGCGTAGGTAGAACGCCAGAGTGCCCCGGTAGAGCTTGTGCGCGCTGCCGATCAGGGAGCGGGCTTCATGCACGTCCTTGAGCGTCTGCTCCGACGCCAGCGTCTCGCCCACAGCTTTCTTCGCCAGATGGTTGAGGTCCGATTCGAGGACGTCCTGCGGCGTGGCCACCATGGTGAGACACATCAAGGTGTCCTCGGGCATCTGGTCGAACAGCGTGTTGATCGCGTCCCCCTTGCGGGTCTCGCCGGTCAGGTGCCCGGTGCCGGGCGGCATGCGCAGCCGGTCGGTGATCAGCACGCGGTGCGGCATGCCGTCGAAGTACCAGGCCCCTTGCGCCACGTCCGAGCGCGGCTGCCCAAAGAACAGCCGCTGGCTGAAATCCCGCCCGCTCGCCAGCTCGATCTCGCCGGCCTCGCTTTCCTCGGTACTGTCCGGATAGCGCGCCAACGCGTAGAAGCGCTCCCGGTCCTCCACCCCAGGCCCGAGCAGCGTGGGGCGCGGGTTGAACCACCGCAGCAGCCAGTCGTGGACGTCGGCCGCGACCATGCGCCGGGCCTGGATGCCGGCGTTCGCCAGGCCGCCGCACAGGCGGTCGCAGACGATGCCCAGCATCTGCTCGGGTGTCTGGCCGCGGCGGTTTGCCTGTCCCTGTCCGCTCGCGCGGCGGTACACCACCATGCGCACGCGCCGCGTCTGGCCGCGCCAGCGCAGCCGCGTGACCACCGTGTCCTCGAACAGGCCGCCGGGCTTGGCCACAGCGCGCAGGTGGTGGCCGAAGAAGCGCAGGTAGAACTCGGTGAACGCCGAGCCGCGCGCACGTGGCTGCACGTAATCGCGCAAGGTCTGCATGTACTGGTCGAAGCTCGGTTCGTCCTGGGCATAGAGCTGGAGCACCCACGGGTTCTCGTCCAGTTCATCGAAGCTGTCCTGAAGCGCGTTTTCCAGGGCGTCGCGGGCATGCGCGAGCCAGCCGGGTTCCCGGCCTTCGGTGCCCAGCGGCACCAGCTCGTAGAAGGCGGCCACCGATTGGCCGTCCTCCAGGAGCATCGATTTCGACTCGGGCAAGAACTCCACCCAGGGCAGCAGTTCCACGAAGGACGGTGCGACGTCGTACAGCGCCTGCTCGTCGGCCACGGTCGCCGGCTTGCGGCCCTGGACCGCGGCGCCGGGTTCGGGGATGCCGGCTTGCTGCAAGGCCTCGACGTGGCGCTGCCAGCCGTCCGGCTGCTCGTCGGCGGCGGTGTCTTCGGCGCTGACGGCAGCCAGCTTCGGCCATGGAAGTTTCCACCGCATCAGTAGTCCTCCGTCCTCTCGGCAGGCATCGCGTACTGCACGCGCTGGTACAAGGGGAAAACCGTCGTGTAGCCCGGCACGGGAACGGGGTCGGTGCCGGCCAGGTGCGGGTACACGTACATCACGAGATCGGGATTGGGCAGACGCTGGAACTGGCGGTGAACCTCATTGCGCGCGGTGCGCGTGTAGCGCATCTGCTCGACAGGTGCGGCCTGCACGTCGGCGTCGGTCAGGGGCCGACGCAGGCTCTGGCGCGCATCGAGCAACTGGCGGCCGGCGTTCCGTCCGGCTGCGCCACCGCCGTCGCCGGCCTCCTGCTGCCAGATGTCCATCATCGTGCGGTCACCGTGGGTCAACAGCTTTTCCTTGCTGGTGGCGCAGCCGGCGAGCACCGCGACGGCGAGGGCCAGTGCTAGGCCACGGGCCAGGTTAGTCAAGTTCAAGGGCATGGCTTTCTCCTGCGCGGTGATCGACCTTGCGGCCTTCGGGATCGAAGTCGATGGCGAGCGGCTTTTCGAGGTGGACGGCAACCTTGGCGCCGGGTTGGACATAGACGGCGGCGAAGGCTTGGCCGTAGAGCTTGTTGACCCAGGCCGACATGTCCCGGACACCGCCCGCGAGAATCTGGCCGACCGCTTCTTGGCCGGTGATGCCCACGGTGCCGATGGAGCCGTCCGAGCCGACATAGGACATGCGGCCGCTGCCACTCTCGATGAGCGAGGCCACACCGGCACCGGCCGCGGTGATTAGGGCCTGCGAGCCGAGGTATTGCTGGGCGTTGCTGCGCCGCTCGCCGCTGACGCAAGGAATGCCGTGGGGATCGCTGATCCAGCCCAAGCCGTCGCGCTGTTGGTTGTTCTGCTGGTTGCCCTCGCGGTCTTCGGGGATCGTGCGAATCGTGCCGTCGTTGAAGACGAACGTGATGCTGCGCACCTGACCTCGCACGCACGAGAGCGTCCAGTCGCCCGAGGCGGTGCCGCTGAACACGGCGCCGGCCACGTCGGGAATGTCGATGCCATTGGCGGTCAGGTTGTCCGGCCCGACCAGAACTTTGAACGGATAGGGATCGTTGACCGTGCCGTCGATCGGCACGCGGCCGATCAGGGCCGTCATCGCCACCGATCCCATTAGCGTCGAGTTGGTCGGCACGGTATAGACCGGCTTGGCATTCTTGACCCCGGCGGCGCGGGCGCCCGCGTTGGCCACGGTTTCAGCGGTGGTTTCGAGCGTGCTCTGCGCCGGGCCGAAGCTCGTGGGGAAGCTCATGCCGCCGCTCGCGCCACGCCCCCCGTTGCGCCCCTCGGCGGGCTTTGCGTCGTCCGGCTCGACCCACCGCACGCCGCCCTCCATGCCGGCCTCGTCGCCGCCCTGCAGCCCCAGGCCCACGGGCAGGTCCGCATGGCCGCCGCCGCGCCCGCCGATGCTGTCCAGGCGCCGCTGCAGGTCGGCGAGCAGCCCTTCGGTCTGCTGGCGCGCGCTGGCCGCCTGCTCTTGGTCGCGGCGCAGGTTGGACCGCTCGGATTCGAGCGCCGAGTTGATGCGCTGGTCGATGGAGTTCTCGCGCTGGCGCAGCCGCTGGTTCTCTTCACGCTGCGACTTGTTGTCCGAGAGCGCGGTCTGAAGCTCGGTGCGCAACTGCTTCACTTGGGCAACGAGCGTCGCCACGGTGTCGCGCGGGGTGTCGCCTTCGATGCCCAGCGCCTTCATTTCCTCGGGCGTGAGCTGGGCGCCGTTGTCCGCCGCGGGTGGCGCCGTGCCGCCTCCACCCGAGAACAGCCGGATACCGGCGAACAGCACCAGGATGGCGACAGGGATCATCAGCCACTTGAGCAGGCCGTTACTGCGCATGGCGGGCCTCCTTGGCGTTCTCGTCGCCGTCCGGCTGCGGCAGATGCACGGCAGGGTCGAAGCGGTGAATCGCCGGCAGCAGCGACTGCGCGAGGCCGCGGCCGCGCGTGACCAGGTACAGCACGGTCGTGTCCTCGGTCGTGCCGCGCGGGCCCAGCGCCTCGTGCTGGAAGGTGGCGGTGAGGAAATCGCCTTGCAGCACGCGCGGGTCGAGCGCGACCCAGTCGGCGCCGGTGTTGGTGAGGCGCACGGCAGTCACCCATTGGTCTTCCAGGCGCCACGACGCGAGCACGGCCGCGCGCACCGGCAGCGTTGGCATCAGTGTGTCCAGGTCGAGGTCGCGGGGAAGGTTGACCCGCATGACGCCCGGAAGCGGCTCGACGGTGCGCAGCGGTGCGTAGAGGTTCTGCGCGGCGAAGCGCGTCAGCACGACAGGGACCGGAGTTTCGCGCCGCGCGGTCCGCGCACCTGCCTGGCCCTGGGCGCGTGCCGGGGCCTCGGCACTGTCGGCCTGCTCGCCATAGCGTCCCGGTGCGCTGTCACCCTCGACGATGCGCACCGGCTCCAGCTCGGCTTCCCCGTCCTTGGGCGGTTCGGCTGCGATGTCCAGCAGGATCAGCGCGCCCGTGTCGGCGTCCTGCAGTTGCAACCGCGTGGGCTCGATCGGCTCGCTGGCACGCAGGTACACCGCGCCGCCCGCACTCTGCACGCGCAGGCGTTTGCCCACGCCTGCGGGCACGCCCACGCGCACGTTCCGGTCGATGAATACGATGCGTTCCTGACCGACCTTCAGCGGCACTGCCAGTGGCATGCGTTCCCAACGCAGGATCTCCACCGCCTGGGCGACGGGTGCCGCGGCCACGGCCAGTAGCCCCAGCAGCGCGAGTACAGGATGCTTCATGGGGTGTTTCCTCCTTGAGGCGCTTGCGGATTCAGGTCACTCGGCGCCGGGCGCGCCGGCTCCGGTGCACTGATGCGCTGGGGCGCGCCTTCGTAGCAGTCCAGCGCCAGGCCGAACGGGTTGCGGGCGGGATCGACGTCCACCCGCGTGACCTTGATCGGATAGCGCACCAGGGCGCGTTTGACCTGCTCGGCGCCGTAGTACTCGTCCGCCGTGATGTCCAGCGTCACCACCCAGTCGCGATCGGATACGGTGCGCACGCGCGCCGTGGGGTCGTCGCCATAGCCGCGGCCGGGAATCTCGTAGATGCCGCGCACGCGCTGACGCAGCTCGCCCGTGGAGCGGCGGTAGTCATAGTCCGCCCGCAGGAAGGCCTGGCAGGACGGGGTGAGGTACGGCGAGAGCGTATGGAGGTTGCGCGAGTAGTCTTCTTCGCCATTGGTCGGCCAGCGGTTCAGCGTCTGGAACACGTAGAACGTGAACGCATAGACCGATTCGGGCGGCACTTCCCACCACTTGCGGGTACTGCCAGAGCGCAGGTCGGGCGGGACGTGGATGGTCAGGTCGCGCGGCGCGCTCCACCAGCCGCCGCCCATGACCAGGGCGACAATGACCAGCGCGCCCGCGCCCAGGCGCAAGGTCTTGATGTGCGCCTGCAGGTGGGCGATCTCGTTCTTGAAGCGGCTCATCGCATGCTCCTGCGGGTGGACCAGAAGCCCGAGCGCGAGATCAGCACGTGGCCGCCCACCCAGCCGGCCATCAGCGGATGGCGCGTTGCGATGCGCCACTGCAACTGTCGATACAGCCAGGTGTCGGGGCGCCCACGCTTGAGGCGGCGCAGGATGCCGCCGCCGATGAACACGCCCAAGGCCACGCCCAGGACAACGAACGTCGGTGCGATGGCGATCGTGCGGAACACCCACGAAAGCGGCGCGCCGACAAGCAGGCCGGCCGCGCCGGACAGGCCGCAGCAGATCCACAGCTCGTCGGCGGTGAGGCCGCGCACGACCACGGGATGGCGGTTGAGCCGGTGCGGAAGGAACGTGACCGTCCCGTCCGCACGGACGTGCTGCTGCTCGGACATACCGGCCTCGCTTACAGGATGCCGGTGGCTTCGGTGAGCAGCCAGATGCCGATCACGAGCAGCACGGCGCCGATGGCGACCGTGAGGCCGAATTGGCCCCACGTCTTGCGGCCGGTGTGGATCTCCGCGTAGGTGCCGTAGGCGTGGTAGCAGACGCCGATGAACATCGACGCCACCACCAGCAGGGCCACGAGCATGATGATGTCGTAGCCGTAGTTGCGGATGGTCTCCATGATGCCGTTGCCGGTGCCGCGCGTCGGGTTCTCCAACTGCGGCAGACCTTGCGCGAACGACAGTGCGGGCAGCGCGGCGGCGCCCAGGGCCACGGCGGCGCGCTGGGCAAAACGGGAAGTGAGGTTGCGGTTGTGCATGGTCGGGCCTTTCATGTCAGGACAGGAGGAAGAAACTCAGGACGAGGTACATCGCGACGAAGCGGATGCAGACGCCGAGGAACTGGCGCTGGTTGAGGCGGCTCTCGGACCACCCCACATAGGCCGTTCGGATGGCCCAGACGCCCCACACGAGCAGGACCGCGAACACGACGCCGACCAGGACGGTCGCCATCGCGGAAGGCGCGATACCGCTGTTGGCTTGAAATGCCGAGACCTGGGCGCCGTTCATTGCTCGCCCTCCGCAGTCGTCTTCGGCGATGGCGAAGCGGCCCGCTCGGTGCGGTAGTCGCCGGCCAGTTCGGAGGGGTCGCGCGGCTGAGCGCGTGATGGCGTCAGGTGGAACTGGATGCCGGCGCGCACGCGCGCCAGGTCAGCCAGCAGCCGTGGGTAATCGAAGTGGTAGCGCTCGCCCGGCTGGATGGGGGCATGCGCGGCGCTGTCCGCGACGGTGCGTTCCAGCGCGTCGAGCTGGCGCAGCGCGGCGACCAACTCCTGGCGCTGCGCCGGGGACTCGGCCAATGCCATCGGGGACTGGCCCAGCACGAGGGCCGTCACGAAAAAAGTGGGCACGCCGCGATGCGCGGCGCGCAGCCAGATCGAAGCCACCATCGCGCCATTCCTGTGTGATCAGCAATGGGTTGATCGTGGAGATCAGGGCTGTTTCAGGCCGCAAACAATAGGAACTGGCGGACGACCGGATTGGGCATGCTGCGAGCGAACCTACAAAAGCACGGGTCGCGCTTCGATTATTGCGTTTTTCGAGTATTTCGAATATGATCGGCTCTGCAACCGTTTTCGCTTAGGAGCTACCCATGACCACCGCCACTGCCCAATCCAAGATGACCCTTCCCGCCGCGGGAGAGGTGAAGGCAGCCGTCCAGGGTCAACGTGCCTTGGCGGCTTACCTCGCAACCCAGTTCGAGACGCAGCACATCCAGATCTTTGATGACCACAAACAGGCTCATCAGGTGGAACTGCCTACCTCGGCTTTACGCCTGCTGGTCGACATCCTGGCCGAGTTGGCCGATGGCAATGCAGTAAAGGTGGTGCCCGTCCATGCAGAGCTGACGACCCAAGAGGCGGCGGACTTGCTCAACGTGTCCCGTCCCCATTTCGTCAAGCTGCTCGAAGATGGGGTGTTGGCATTTCATCGCACCGGCAAGCACCGCAGGGTGAGGTTCGCCGATCTGATGCAGTACAAGGAAGCGCGCGAGCGCGCCAGTGAGCAGGCGATGGCCGAACTCGCTCAGCAGTCGCAAGAGTTGGGAATGGGATACGAATGAGGCATTCCCCATTCACCGCCGTCTACGACGCGTGCGTTCTATATCCCGCGCCACTGCGGGATTTCCTGATGTGGCTCGGCCTGTCTGGCCGCTTCCGGGCGCGGTGGAGCCAAGCCATTCATGAGGAGTGGAAACGCAACCTGTTGATCAACCGCCCCGATCTCACCCGGGTTCAGGTCGACAGGACGTCGGATCTCATGGACCGGGCAATTCCGGACGGCTTGGTGGAGGGCTACGAAGCGCTCGTGGCAGGCCTGACATTGCCCGATCCGGACGACCGGCACGTCCTGGCTGCGGCGATTCGCTGCGGTGCGAGCGTGATTGTGACGTTCAACGAACGGGATTTCCCGAACGATCTGCTGGCTCCGTACGGCATCGAATCGCAGCACCCCGATGAGTTTGTGGACAACCTACTGGATCTGGACGCGGCCGCCGTGGTGTCGGCTGCGCAGCGCCAGCGTGCCCAACTCAAGCATCCGCCGATCGAGGTGGACCGCTATCTCGAAATCCTGCTGCGCCAGGGCCTTGTGCAAACGACCAAGGTGCTGGCGACCTATCGCACCATTCTCTGACCCGCCGAGAGCCACGGATGACCAAGAATCCTTCATCAGACGCCACTTTGCCGAAAGGCATCCATCGAAGCTGGAAGCTGCCGGACACGTCGCTGGGCGCCCTGTGGGATTCCATCGTCATGGACGAAGCTCTCAAGAAGCAGTTGCTGTCACAGGCGATCGTCAACTTCACGGTGCGCCCCAAGGTGGAGCGCACGGTACTCCCCCTGCACGGCGTGATCTTGTTGGTCGGCCCGCCGGGGACTGGGAAGACCTCCTTGGCACGGGGCTTGGCGCATCGTGTGGCCGAATCTTTTTCTTCTGCGAAGTTTCGATTGCTGGAAGTAGAGCCTCACACGCTGACGAGCTCTGCAATGGGAAAGACTCAACGCGCCGTGGCAGACCTGTTCTCGCAATCGATCGCAGAATCCGCAGCGGCGGGCCCGACGATCGTCCTTCTGGACGAGGTCGAAACGCTTGCGGCTGATCGAGCCAAGCTCAGCCTGGAAGCCAACCCGGTTGATGTGCACCGGGCCACCGACGCGGTGTTGGTGCAGTTGGACATGTTGGCCGAACGCAACCCGCATCTGCTGTTCGTGGCCACCAGCAACTTCCCACAGGCCGTCGACAGTGCCTTCCTATCTCGTTGCGACATGGTGATGGAGGTGCCACTGCCCGGCAAGGATGCCTGCAAGCAGATCCTGGTGGACTGCCTGAATGGCCTGGCAAAGACATTTCCGGGGATTGGCAAGCTTTCCTCGGCTCACCAGTTCGACGCGTGCGCTGGCGAGTGCGTCGGATTGGATGGTCGGGCCATTCGCAAGGTCGTAGCCAACGCCCTCGCGGCCGACCCGCAAGTGGCTATCGATCCGAACAAGCTTTCCGTAGAGCACCTGCGCAGTGCGATACGACAGGCAACGCAAATGCGCCTTCAAGGAGGGAAGCAAAAATGACCACCGTTGTCAGCCGGACGTTTCGCAGCTCGCCGCACCGCGATGCGTTGCAGACGTGGGATGCCATTGTCGAACTGCTCACTCAGGGCAAGGACGGCACGGCTCGCTCTGAACTCAGGGCCGTGGCGGGCGTGGCCGCCAGCTTGATCGCCGACCAGGCACCCAAGAGCGCGCCCATCGTTGCGACATGCGATGGACCACGGACCAGGATCTACTGCCTCTTCGACGAAGACGCGATCGATGGTGATGATGCCAACGAAGAAGTCTTGGGGTTCGAGCCGTTGAAGGGAGACTGGGGAGTCTCGCTGCCGTGTCCGAAGGAGCAGCTCGGCTGGGTGCAAACCGCGCTCAAAAAGCACAGTTCTCGCATCATTGCACGGGACTTGAGCCAAGGAATTGCCACGCAGGCGCAGGCCGATGCTGGACAAGCGCTGTCGCTCGACCTCGGAGGTTTCCTCAAGTCATGAGCACCGTCGCCACCTACTCGTACACGCACTCGGTTACCTATGTGACCGACAACATCCTCAAGAGCTTGAAAGACATCATCCTGCTCAGTGGGCTGGACCCCGAGCACTTCGCGGATCGCTGGGAGAGCAATACCCGAGCCATCAAGACGTGGCTCGGGACCGGTGATCTGCGCAAGGTGATTCTGGAGATCTACAACCCGGCAACCGACAAACTCGTGACCCGATGGGATATCGACATCGTGTATGGGTGGTCCGATGGCGACGGCAGCTTCTGGACAGATACCGAGCAGTTGAAGTACGCGATCAAGAAAGCTGGGCTGCTGCCATCGCAGGCCAAGTACAAGTTAATGCTCGATACAAAGCCAGGGCGGCCTGATGTGGAGGGGTGGAGCAAAGGAAGTTATCGCTCGACGGATGGAATGGTCAAGCAGAGCCTAGGCTCGACTGTCGAACACAGCGGCCTGGCGGGTCAGGCCGGATATTGGAGGCAACGCTGATGCTGTCGATCGATGAAGCTTTTCGCAAGTTCAAGTCGCGTCTGGAACTCAACGAACGCGAACAGAAGAATGCCTCGCAACGCCAGAACGAAGTGCGGGACTACCTGCAGACCAAGTTCGGCATTGCGCGCAGCTTCCTGACCGGGTCCTATGCTCGATACACGAAGACGAAGCCGCTCAAGGATATCGACATCTTCTTCGTGCTGAAGGACTCGGAGAAGCATTACCACGGCAAGGCCGCATCGGTAGTGCTGGATGATTTCCACTCTGCATTGGTGGAGAAATACGGTTCGGCGGCCGTGCGCAAACAGGCGCGCTCGATCAACGTGGATTTCGGTGTTCACATCGACGCGGAGGACAACACGGACTACCGGGTGGTCAGCGTGGATGCGGTGCCCGCATTCGACACCGGCGACCAGTATGAGATCCCCGATACGGCGTCCGGAAAGTGGATCAAGACGGACCCGGAGATCCATAAGGACAAGGCGACCGCAGCGCACCAAGCCTATGGCAATGAGTGGAAAGGTCTCGTGCGCATGGTGAAGTACTGGAACAACAATCCCAAGCACGGCGATCAGAAGCCGGTGAAGCCCTCGTTCCTGATCGAGGTAATGGCCCTTGAGTGTCTTTACGGCGGCTGGGGAGGATCGTTCGATCGCGAGATCCAGTCGTTCTTTGCCACGCTTGCCGATCGTGTTCATGACGAGTGGCCGGATCCCGCCGGACTTGGCCCGGCGATCAGCAACGATATGGATGCCGCGCGCAAGCAGCGCGCGCAGCAGCTGCTGTTCCAGGCGAGCCAGGACGCAAGCATCGCCATCGACCACGCGCGTCGTGGTCGCAATATCGAAGCGCTTCGCGCCTGGCGCGCACTGTTTGGCCCCAAGTTCCCACTGTCCTGATTCCATCGGCTTCCATACACGTCCCATCGAGGTACAGCATGTCCCAGTGGTCGCTTTCCCAGCTCCTGTCGTCCCTGCATGAAGACATCCAGCAGCGCTTGTCCGTAGTACGCAAGACCTTCGGTCACCCGGGTACGAAGGGGGATGCGAGCGAGAACGTCTGGATCGACATGCTGGATACCTATCTGCCCAAACGGTACCAGGCGGCGAAGGCGCATGTGGTGGACAGCCTGGGGAACTTCAGCCAGCAGATCGATGTGGTGGTGTTTGATCGGCAATATTCGCCTTTTATCTTCACCTACGAGAACGAGACGATCATTCCAGCCGAAAGCGTGTACGCCGTGTTCGAGGCCAAGCAGACGGCTGACGCGGGGCTTGTGGCCTATGCCCAGGAGAAGGTCGCCAGTGTGCGCAGGCTGCACCGCACGAGCCTGCCGATCCCGCACGCTGGCGGGACCTACCCAGCGAAGCCGTTGATTCCGATTCTGGGTGGCTTGCTCACCTTCGAGAGCGAATGGAGTCCTGCATTGGGCCCATCCATGGACAAGGCGCTGAACGCAAACCTCACCGAGGGGCGTCTGGACATCGGATGCGTTGCCGCCCACGGGCACTTTTTCTATGACCAAGCCAGCGGCGCGTACAGCTACACCAACGAAAACAAGCCGGCGACCGCGTTTCTTTTCAAGCTGATCGCGCAGCTTCAGTTCAGTGGAACGGTCCCCATGATCGATGTGGAGGCTTACGGTCAGTGGTTGACCAAGTGAGGGGTCGCTGTGGCAAGCATACGTTCGGAGTACCACCGGTTCCTGGCGCACTTGACGCAGCGGCACGTGCACGACGACGTGCGCCGGCTGGCGCACCTGGTGCTCGATCACCTGCAGCCACTGGCCGAGGTCGGTGCTGCACGCCGGGGGCGCTCCACGCGCTTGGCGCCGCTGGCCATCGCGCATCTGGCGCAGATGCCTGTCGCCTACGACGGGGACGCGCGCGGCCCCGAAAACGGGCCGGCGCTCGGGCGACTGCACCAGCTCGAAGTCGGGCCGTTTCGAGGATTCATGCGGCAGGAGACGTTCGACCTCAGCCATGACATCACCTTGGTCTACGGTGCCAACGGCACCGGCAAGAGCAGCTTCTGCGAAGCCTTGGAAGTGGCGATGCTCGGTTCGATCAGCGAAGCGCAGGCCAAGCGGGTCGACCAGCGGACGTACTGCAACAACGCTCGCCTGCGCCGCCACATCGCGCCAGTCCTGTCGTCTACGGCGGCGGGCGAGGCGCAGGCCGTCCAGCCCGACGAAGCTGAGTATCGCTTCTGCTTCATCGAGAAGAACCGCCTCGACGATTTCGCCCGAATCGCCGCGCGGACCCCGAGCGATCAGCGCCAGCTCATCGCCACCCTGTTCGGCGTGGACCAGTTCAGCGAGTTCGTGCGCGGCTTCAACCCCTCGCTCGATCAGGACCTGATGCTTGCCGGCGTGCAGGCGGCGCAGCTGGCGCAGCGTCGCCTGCAGTTGGCGAACTCCGAACAGACCATCGCCGCCTACCCGCAGAAGATCGCAGCGGTCGAGGGCCTGGAACAAGCTTTGGCGCAGCGCATGTCACCTGGCGCGACCTATCAAACCTGCGTGGACTGGCTGCTGGGTACGCCGCAGCAGCAAGGACGGCTACCGTATGTCCAGGCTCAGCTGGACGCCAACCCGCCTGCCATTCACGAGGTGACCCAGGCCCGCCTGCAAGCGTTGCTGGCAGAGGCCTACCGCGTCCAGGGACTGTGGCAAGCGTCTTCCGCGCAACTCGCGGCCCGCGCCGGCGAGGTGTCGTACGCGAAGCTCTACGAGGCCGTGCAAGCGTTGGCGGACGGGGCGACCGCGTGTCCGGCATGTGGAACCGAACTGGCCGCCGTGGCGCAGGACCCGTTCGCCAGGGCGCGAATGGGCCTGGAGCAGCTCGCGCAACTGGCCGTCCTGCAGCAGCAGGAGGCCGGGCATCGGACACAGTTGAGCGAGGCGGTCCGAGCGCTGTGTGACGAAATGCGCCGCGTGGTGGCGGCGGCTGGGGTCGCTTGTCCTGCCGAATCGCAGGCCGCGGGCCTGCCACTGCTGCCTCCCACGTCGGCGGGCAATTGGCTCGGCGGCGGGGTGAATGGGGACCAGCGCGCCTGGCAAGCCCTCTTACGGATCGCACAGATCATCGAAGGCTTCGACGCGCAGGCGCGCGACGTGAATGCCCAGCGCGGCGCGATGGCCCAGGAGCGGGACCGCCTGCAACAGCATCAGCTGGAGATCGAACGGCTGCGGACCATGCGCACGACTGCGGATCAGGAGCTGGCGGCCGCCCGCCAAACCGTGGCCCAATTCGACGACGCGAACCGCGGCCTGATCCAGGCGGCCACGGACGAAATGCCGGTGGTGGTGCACCATCAGCGGGTCAAGGCCGCCTACGACGGCTTCCTGCCCGAGATTCAGGCATACCTGACCGCTCTGCCGGGGGTTCTGCTACAGGGGCTGGGAGACCAAGCCCGCCATCTCTACAACGCATTCAACCGGGCCGATCCGCCCGGCGATCTGCTGCACGCGCTGTGGTTGCCCGTGGCCGAGAACGGCAAGATCGAGGTGGAGTTCGCCGGCGAGCCGGGCGCGCGCTACGACGCGTTGATCGTCTTCAGCGAAGGGCACATCAAATGCCTGGGCCTGGCGATTCTGCTTGCCAAGAACCTCGCGCAGGGCTGCCCCGTGGTCATATTCGATGACGTCGTCAACGCGATCGACGACGACCATCGCGATGGCATCTGGCGTACCTTCTTCGAGGACGGTTTGCTCCACGGCAAGCAGGTTATCCTCACCTCGCACGCAGAGGAGTTCCTGCACCGCATCCAGCAGGAGTTGGGCGTGCGCCGCGCCGCGGCCATTAAGCGCTACAAGTTTCTCCCGCATCAGGGAGAGCACGAACTGCGGGTCGACAGCGACCCGCCAGCGAAGAACTATGTTCTTCTGGCCCAGCAGGCGTTGGCGGCTGACGAGAAACGCGAGGCACTGCGTCAGGCCCGGCCGGCGCTGGAGAGTCTGACGGACCGCCTGTGGACGTGGCTGGGTCGGCGGGCGGACGGCCGGATCGACATCAAGCTGAGCGGGCCCCGCGCGCCTTGGGAGCTGAACAATAAATGCACCAAGTTGCGGTCGGCCGTCGAGCGTATCGCGGCGCAACATGCGGGTGCGCCGGATGCCGTAGGGGCGTTGGTCCGGCTGCTCAATGTCAGCGGTACGAGTATTGAATGGGGTTACCTCAATAGCGGTGTGCACGACGCTCAGCGCGATCATGAGTTTGATCGGGCGACGGTAAGAACGGTCGTCGAGGCGGTTACGGCGTTGGATGCTGCTCTTGATACCCTGCAGAACCGATGAACGGCACACGGCTTTGCAGAGCCGTGCCGCCCGTGTCACCTCATAAGTACTTCTTGAAGCTGCCTGCGGTCAGGCTGACTGCCATCCCCAGCAACGCCGCGCTGGGCAGCAGGATGACCAGAGGATGCACCGATATGGGCAGAGCGAGATAGGTGACCCAAGGCAGCACGGCCAACGGCATCAGGCTGGCCTTCGCGCGGTGGTAGATGAAGCCGGATTCGCGGCCCGCGCCGAACCGGCGCACATCCCGTCGCACCAGGCCGTCAATCAGGCCGACGAATGCCGCCGTGAGGATCAGCGGCAGCGTGAGCACCAGGACCAGCAGGCGCACCAGGAAGGTGAGCGTCGTGAAGGCCGCAGCGATCAGGTAGCTTTCGGCCCAGACATAGACTTGGCTGATGTAGTAGCGGAAGTTGCGGCTCTGCCCGTGGCTGGGCGCGCGGACGCGCTCGGCGGTCTGGCTCATGCGCTCCAGCAACCCCGAGCGCACGAACACCCACTCGTACCCGGTATCCACCAACTCGTGCGCCGTGCGCCCGGGCTCCTGTACCACCACGCTGCGCGTGAAGTGGTTGGACAGGTGCCCGAGTTCGTACCGCAGCATCTGCTGGGAGTGGCGCCAGCCCTGGTCCTTCCAGAACAGGTGCATGCCGGCGCACTCCACCACGATCGAGAACAGCAGCGAGCCAATGAGCACCCCGAGCAGCCGGAACGGTAAGGTGATGGTGCCGACGATCAAGCCTTGGCGATGGTTCTGCTCCCGCTGCGCGGTCGAGGCGGCATCCTTCATGGCACGGCCTCGTTGCCCGCGCCATCGTCGGCGCCGGTGGCCACCGCGCCGGGCTCGGCCGCAGCGGCATCGTCCAGCAGGTCGTCGGGCAAGGCCGCATCCTGCAAGGCCGACGAGCTGGTGAACTCCCACCACTGCGTGGCCTCGCTGTAGCTCTGGCGCATGTACCCGGCCAGTTGCTGCAGGTCCGCCGGCATCACTTCATCCGGGTCCGGCGCCGGCAGCGGCATACGCACCTTCCAGAGCTGGCCGCCCTGCAGCAGCGCGAAGCACTGGCCCTTGGGCAGGCCGACGACGTGTGACGGCTCGATCATCGGCACGCTGGCCATGCTGATGCGGTCCTGGGTGTTCGACGTGAAATCCGTCGCGCCGCGGATGTCTGAGCTGTCCGTCGCGCCCGAGACGATGGTGGTTGTATAGACCTCGACCTTCGGCAACTGCCTCGTCAGCAGTTCCGCGGTGGCCGTCTCGCGCACGCGCAACATGAATAAATTGTTGAAATTCCCGATCACTTGGCCGGCCTTCGCGCGATTTCCGATGCGGGCCTCGATGTCCGAGAGCGTCTGCGTGTACGCCGTGACTTGCAGGCCGGCACCGCCGCCCTTGTTGATGAGCGGGATGAATTCATCGCCCATCAGTTCATTGAATTCGTCCGCGTGCACGTTGATCGGCACGCGAGCGCCAGCCACTGCGCCGGGCAGGCCATCGTCGATTCCGTGCTTGTAGATGTGTCCGGCCACCGAAACCAGGTCAGAGAACATCGAATTGCCGACCGCTGCGGCGACCTCGGCGTCAGACAACGCATCCAGACCCACATAGACGATGGCCCGCTTTCGGATGACCTGCATCCAGTCGAAGATCGGGCGCGGGTCGGCCAGGTCGGAGTAGTTCGGCGCCAGGAGCTGGGCGATCTTGCCGCTCGTGAGCTTTTCCAGCAGCGGCAGCAGCGATGCAACGATCTTGTCGAAGTAGGTCTTGTCGTAGCGCACCGCCGAGCGCAGGCCATCGAGCACAGGGTCGTAGTTGCGCGCCTGGGAGAGGTATTGCTCCAGCGCCACCACACGCTTCTCGCGCCCGATCATGTTCCTTGGGATGTTCTTCTCGTTGAGCTTGGCCTCGATCTGGACGATCACCTCCCAGGCCTTGGGCTCCGTCTTGGCAAAGTAGTGCTGGGCGTACTCAATGAACAGCGCGTCGATGTTGATGACGTGGCGCTGGATCAGCATGTAGTCCGGGCGCTGCCCCAGTTCCACCAGGGCGCGGGCGATGATGTTCACGAAGCGCCATGCGAACTCGCGGAACGCCGCGCTGTTGCCTTCGCCGGAGAGCTGCCCCGCGATGCGTGTCGCCACTTCCGAGATCCGACCGAAGCGGCCCACGGCGTTGTAGCGGGCGCTGATTTCCGGCCAGCCCAAGTGGAAGATGTAGAACTCGCCTTCGCGGCCAGCGCGCTGGGCTTCGACGTACATCCGTTTCAAGAGATCGGCATCCCCCTTGGGGTCGATGACGATGACGACCTCATGCTCGCCGGCAGCATTCCTGCGGCGGATGTCCTGCGTGACGAACAACTCGGCCAGGCGCGTCTTGCCCACCCGCGTGGTGCCCAGCACCAGCGAGTGCCCGACGCGCTCGCCCAGCGGCAGGCTGACGTCCACTTCGTCGGGCTCGATGCCGTGCAGCCTTGGCAGGCCGCCGACAGGCGGCAACGGGCGCACGGGGTTGAAAGGCGCGTCCCAGCCGGTGAGCTTCGGCAGGCGCGAGAGCGGCAATGGCGCGAACTCCAGCCGTTCCTCCAGGCGCCTGGTCAGCCGGTAGGCCGGCGTCGGCTCGACGTAGCGGCGGAACTCGGGCCGGTACGTCTGCATCAGCCGATGCGTGTGCTTCTGCTCCCAGAGAAAGCCGCGCCCCACGAATAGGCGCTGCTGGCTGACCGGCACGTCCTTGCTGGTCATCACGTAACGCGGCAGACGGCGGATGTTGCGCCGGTAGCGCAGGATGATGCGGGCATCGCGGTAGCGGATCGCGCCGTAGGCGCCGAACGCCAAGGCGCTGCCGATGCCCATGGCCGGGCTCAGCGCGAGCGACCATGGGGCCACCAGGCACAGAAACGCGGCGCCTGCACACGCCGCGACGGTGTATAGCTCCACCGCTGGGCGTAGCAGAACCTCGACCGGCTGTTTGCCCGACATGGCTTCATTGCTCGATGCCGGTGGCCGTGATCAGCGCCGGGTAGTGCCGCAGGCCCAGGCGATCGGCCAGGTCGTCGCCGGCCACGGGCGCGAGCGGCACGCCCGGCACCAGGGCGCGCAGCCGCGCCAGGCCCTGCGCGGTCTCGACGTTGACGACCAGGCCGACCGCGCCACGTTCGCGCAAAGCGGCGGCGCGGCGCTGCAACCAGGCCCGGGAAGCCTCGTCGTCGCCGATGACCACGAACGGCCGCAGGCCGGGCGCTTCGATCACCCGTCGCGCGACGGTGCCGGGCGTGAGCTTGGCGCTGCGCACCGGCAGCATCGCGGCTTCGTCCGCCCGTGTGGCAGGAACCTGGGGCGTCGGGATGGACGGCCGCGCCGGTGCGTTGGCGCGCGGCTGGAGATTCAGGGCTTCGTAGTACGGCAATGCCGACGTGCCGCCACGGTCCTCGACAACGATCAGTGGCTCGCCGGCACGCGAGGCCAGCGGCAGGCCTGACAGCAGCATGAGTAGGCCCGTGAACGCGAGATGGGCGGGATGGGGTTTCGTCATGGTGAGGTCTCCTGGCGCGCCGCGAGGACCGCGGCGGCTGGTCGCGTGCCCTGCACGCGGGCAAGGTGGCGCGACACGCTGCGCCGATAGCGGGCGGCGGGCTCGCCGCCTGCGGGGCGGTGGTAGCGGCCGATCGCCAGCAGCCAGTCCTCGCCGGGGGTGTGCTGCTCCTTCAGGATCTCGGCGGCAACGGCCAGGTTGCGATACGGATCCAGCAGGTCGCACGCGCCGGTAAAGCGGTGCTTGTGGTAGCCGAGGTTGATCTGGCCCAGGCCCGCATCAATGCGCGTGTGCGGCGTGGCGCGCATCGCCTGCTGCAGGCCAGCGCAGGCGTCGGCGCGCGTGGCGAAGCGGCGCGACTGGCCGGCGACGTTGAGGGACCACGGCCACGGCACCAGGCGCCCGTTGCGCCGGATGCCGCTCTCCTGCAAGGCCACGGCGTAGAGCACGGTCGAGGGGATGCCTGCGCGCTGGGCGGCAAGCTGGTAAGCCGGTGGCGGAACCTCCTGGGCCAGGGCGGCAACGGCATACAGGCCGGCAGTGAGCACCAGTGCGCGCAGGGGCATGGCTACGGCTGGCGCTGCCATTGGCCGTTCACTTCGCGCACGGCGGCGGGCAGATCGCCGGGCAGGCCCAGTGACAGCCAGCGGCCGCCGTCGTGGTTGAGCGTGATGCTGCCGGCGCGCACGCGCGCCGGGTCGATCTGCGCGCGCTTGGCCCAGTCGCGGATGCGCGCGTCATCCTGGCGGCTGCCCACCATGTACAGGTCGAACTCCGCGCCCGAGGATTGCAGGCGCTGCACGAGCTGTCCGCAGGCTGCGCAGCCGTCCTTGACGAACACCGCCATGCGGCCGCTGCCGCGCAAGGGACTGCTGGATGGGCCGGCGCCCGGCTTGTCGTCGGGCAGGTTCACGCGCTGCATCCCCGGATTCAGGCGCTGCCAGGCCTCGTCGTAGGCGCGCTGGTAGGCGAGCAGCTTCTCGACGCGGCGCGCTTCCACCTGCACCTGCAGTTCCGCATAGCGGCGCCGTTCTTCGTCCGTGCGAGCTTCGATGCCCAGGGCGGACAGCGGGTCCAGGTTGGGCGAGTAGATACCCAGCGGCCCATCCATCAGCTCGCGGTAGCGTGCCCATTCTTGTGGCTGCAAGCCCCATTCGGTTGCCACCCGGTCGTCCAGCACGCGGGCGGCCAGCGGGCGCTCCTGGCTCTGTGCGTTGCGCGCCGAGGTCGTTGCGGGCTGCTGCGCCCAGGCGGGCCATTGCGACGACGCCACCAGGACCGCGAAAAGGAGGATCGACGGCTTCATGGGGTGCTCCGGTCAGGGAATCGCCACGCGGCGGGTCTGGTTGCCGGCCTGGAACACTGCGGTGTTGCCCTCGATCGCCTGCAGGCGCCACGGGCCGACCGCATCCCCGGGCAGCAGCACCTGAAGTTGGGCGGGCGTGAAGTCCCCGATGCTCGGCGCGACGGACACGCTGCGCTGGCCGGCGCGCAGTTCGGCGCCGACGACGCGGAATGGCAGCGGCGGCAGCTCGGTCTTGGAGGCGGCGGACGTGCGCGATGCGCGCCGCTGGGCGGGTGCGGTGGCACGCGCGGCGGCTTGGCGCGCCTTGATCTGCTCGACCTCCGCGCGCAGCGCCTGGAGGTCGTCGGCCGCTGCGTAGCCACTGAGAGATTTCTCGACCTGGGCCGCGCGTGCTTCCAGAATCTGGCGGGTGTCTTTGAGGTCAGCGTCCGTCGCGACGGCCGGGCGCTGCTGGATGGCCTCGATCGTCTCGGCCAAGCCAGTTGCCTGCGCTTCCAGGCGTTGCAGGCGGGAATCCAGCCGCTCCTGGTCGGCCTGGTCGCTGAGGGCCTGGTAGCCCAGGGCCGCCAAGACGCTGAGGAAGATCAACCAGAGCCACATCAGGCTCTGCACCACCACGGCGGCGGTCGATCGCTGGGCAGGTTGCGGGGCGTTCATGGCTGGCCTCCCGAAACCATGGGTGCCAGCGGGAACGTCTGCACCGCCTCGGTGGCGGGTGGCTCGGATGGGGACTCGGCGACCGCGCGATCGCCGGGCCGCTCGAAGCAGATTTGCCGTGCGCGGTCATCCGCGTGCAGTTCCCAGGCCGGGCCAGCCAGCGTGAGCAGCGCATCGCGCAAGGTCATGGGGCCGAGGTGCAGGTGTACCGCCGGCAACGGCAGCGCGTACAGCTCGATCACGGCATGCGCGGTCTGGCACAGGCCATAGCCGCTGCGTTTGAGCACGTGCCGAAGCCCATCCCCGACCGTGGCGCGGGCATCCTCGGGCATGGACACGTCGATGGTCTGCAACAACAGGTCGCGCTGCGCCGCCATGGGTGCCAGTTCGACCAGTGTGTAGCGGGCGTAGCGCACGACCGGGATGTACTCGGAAGCCTCGGGTTCAGGCGCGGCCAAGACTTCCGCGATGGTGTCGGGCGCGACCGGCGCAGTCGTCGTCGCGCAGCCACCGGCCAGCACCGACCACAGCAGGCCGAGAAATCCCGCCAGAAGGCGGCGTTCGGGATAGTGAAACCACGGTGGAGAGGGGCACATAGCTCGGCGTCCTGAAACATCCAGCCCTCACCATCGCCGCTCAGGCCGCGAGCGGCAGCAAACAATGCGAACCAGGCAGCGTCCGATTTACCGGGAGCGGCAAAAAAAACGGCCCCGAAGGGCCGTAAGTGGAACGTGTCATGCGGCGACAAGCTGCCGGGCCAGTGCGACCTCGACGGAATCACCGTCCTGGTTCAGGACATCGAGCCCGGATTCGGGCACGTCGCCCGAGGTGGACTGCGAGACCATGATCTTCTTGGCCATCAGCTCCAGGCAGGTCATCTGCGAGGAACCGGCGTAGCCGAGGTAGATCACACGCACGGGCTGCTTCTGCCCGATGCGCCAGGAGCGGCGTGCCGCCTGCTGGAGCGAGTACACGTTGTAGCCCGACTGCATGAACACGATCGTCGGGAACTCCAACAGGTCCAGCCCCGTCTTGACCAACTCGGGGTTGGTGATGAGCACGTCGATGCCACGGTCCAGTTGCTCGGCGATCCAGTCTTCGCGGCGGCTGGCATCCACGCTCGCGCGCAGCACCGCCACCTTGAAGCCTTCCTGCTCCAGCAACACCTTCAGGCGCGACGTGGTGTCGCGCGTGCCGGTATAGACCGTGTAGGCCAGGACCTTGCGGCCCTGCGCCTTCTCCTCTTTGCAGATGTCGATCAGCTCACGCTCCTTGGGGCTGATCTCGAACTCGTTGAACTGAGCCGGGACAAACGCCAAGGTGTTGCGCGTGCGCGGATGCACCACGGTCTCCGACCGGAAGCAGCAATCCGGCCAGGCCAGCAGCACGTTGAGGACCACACCCAGCAAGGTCGTATCGCGTCGCGCCAGAGCCTGTTTCAGCTCGGCGGTCAGCCGACCCGCCAGATCGCGGTAGGCCGCGGCTTGCGCCGTGTCCATCGCGACTTCACGGAACTCCTCGTCATACGGCGGCAGGACGTTGCCGCCGATGTCCTTGAGCTTGAGGAAGATCGTGAATGGCAGGATGCAGCGCAAGACGCCCTTGGGGCCGAAGCCCGGGGCCTTGACCGTGCGCACCGATACCTTGGTGCCCTTGGCCGTCTTGTGCGCCGTGCCGGTGCTCTCGGAGTAGATGTCCTTCAACACCCCGTGATCGCGCATGAACGCCATCGCAGCCGAGGTCATGCTGCCGCTCGTGGTCGGGCGGTAGCCGTCTTCGATCATCCGCCCCGGAAGGGCTCGGAACAGCAGGTGAAAAAGATCATCACCGTAGCCGCCCATCAGCGTGCCAGTCAGCAGCAAGGTCTTGCGAGCCTTCGCGGGGTTCAGCCGAGATACGTGTAAAAATGCCCCATAGAATCCGATTTCCTTTGTGGAATCATGTGGTTGCCGGATTAAAAACGCTTCGCGTGGTCTTTACCCACGATCACGCCCTTTCCCGGCGAATGCCGTGTCGGCAACAGCCTGTTCGGGTTTCAGCTGCGCCAGTAGCTGCTCCAGTGTTTCCAGACGCACACCGGCGCGCAAGGCGTCAGCTTCGGCTTGCTCGCGACGTTCCCGTTCTTTGGTCGCTTCGGCACGAGCGCTGGTCAGTTCGACCCGCGCAGCCTCTAAGGCCTGTACGTCTTCGGCCCACCGTCCCTTCAGCGCCTGATGCTCTGCGGCCGTCAGCCGCAAGGCATCCAATTCCTTCTGCTGGACCTCGATGCCGCGGCGGGCATCGGCCAGTTCTCGCTCCAAGCGCCCGTGGCGCTCCAGCCACTGGCCGTTGTCGCGGTTGAGCTGCAGGAGTTCGTGGTTCTTGGCGGTCAGCGCCTCGTTGGCCTGGCGCAGCGCCACCTGCAGCTCTTGCACCTGGTGCTCGTGGCGGCGCTGTTCCTGCTCGCGTTGTTCTTTGACTGAGGTCCGGTAGTGCTCCAGCCCCTCGCGGGCGTGGGTGTGCTTCTCTTCCAGCGACTGCACGTGGGCCTCGTGCTCGGCAAGGCGGGCGGTCAGTCCGGTGATGCGCTCGCCGAGCTGGGCGACTTCGGTAATCCGCTCGGCCAACGCCTGCCGGTCCGAAGCATGGGCGCTCCGCGCGTCGTGCAAGGCCGTTTCGGTCCGCTGCAACTGGTCGCGCAGCGCGGTCGCTTCCTGCCGGGCCCGTTCCAACGCGTCGCTGCGCTCCTGCAACTGCGCCGCCAAGCGCTGCTGAGCTTCGGTGATCACCGCCTCGGCTTCTTCGTGCAGCCGCGCCGCGAGCCGACCGACCAGATCCTGCAGGGCATCGCTGATCGCCACCTTGGCGCCGAGTCCCTGGCCCTCTTCTTCGTCCAGTTCCTTGAGGTAGCGGTGGATGGTGGTCTTGGAGCCGGTGTTACCCAGTGCCACCCGCACCGCGTCGACCGACGGGTGCTTGCCTTGCGCCCGCAGGGTGTCGCGGGCCTTCTGTACCTCGCTCTTGTACAACCCGCCGCGGGCCATGGCCGCCTCCCAGACTATTTCGTAACGTATTACATACCACGTAATTACGTACCGTTCAAACCGGAGAATGGCCGAAAAGAGAGCCACAAATTAAAGCGGGATAATAGTGGTTTATCCCGCCTCAGGCTCCGCCCGACGCGTCAGACAGACGTCACGCAGTACGAAACCACCCAATCCCCGGGAACTTCCGGAATGCGCCGCGCTTCCAAGCAGCAGTCCGCAGCGTTATGCTCACTTGGCAATGCTCTCTTCCTTGGCCCCTGTCACGCGTAACCAGCGCTCGTTTGCTCGGGTTGTTGCCGCGTTGCATTGCGAGGGTCACCGATGAAGCTGCGTGCATTCCGGACCCGTTCGCTCCGCCTGCGCTTTGCCTGGCTGGCATTGCTGGCGCTGTTGTTCCAGCAGGTCGCGCTGGCCGCTTATGCGTGCCCCGTCAGCGAAACGCCCCCGGCGCCTCAGATGGTCATGGCTGGCTGCGAAGGCATGGAGATGCCCGATCCGCAGGCGCCGGCGCTGTGCGATCAGCACTGCCAGCGCGACCACGTCACCAGCCCGGACGCAAAGGCGCCACAAGTGCCTCCGCTGGCCCTGCCACCGTTGCACTTCGCTTTGAGCTCGGCCTTGCTGCCGCCGGTGGAAGCCCAGTACTACGAAGACGTGCCCACCTGCCGGTCCGACCCACCGCCGGCGCAGCGCTTCTGTAGCCTGCAGATCTAGACCCCGACCGCGACCCGTTCTCGCGCTGCCGATGCCGGCGGCGCGCTCGTCGTTGCGTGTTCGGAGGTCTCATGTCTCTTTTCTTTCCATTGCGCCGCTGGTGCGGCAACCGTCGTCGGCCTACCGCGTGGTGGCTCGCCCTCGGCTTGGTTCTTGTTCCCGGTTGGTCCGCGGCGACCGATCTGTCCTTTGACGATGCACTGCGCATCGCGGCCGAGCGCGCCCCGATGCTTCAGGCGCGCCAGTCGCAAGTGACGGCGGGTCGCGAAGAAGCGGCCCGCGCAGCCGCCTTGCCCGATCCCCAGCTGAAACTGGGCCTTGCCAATTGGCCAGTCACCGGCGCGGACGCGTTCGACTTCCGCACCGACGACATGACCATGAAGCAGGTCGGCGTGATGCAGGAATTCCCAGCCCGTGCCAAGCGCCAGGCGCGTCAGGCGGTGGCCGACCGCACCGTCGAACAGGCGCAGGCGCTGTCGGTAGCCGAACGACTCGCCGTGCGTCAGGCCGTGGCGCAAGCCTGGATCGCCCTGTGGGCGGCACAACGGGAAGTCGCGGCGTTGCAAGCGCTGCGGGAGCCGGCCGACGTCGCCGTCCGCGCCGTCAAGGCACGGCTCGCCGGCGGCACCGGTTCGGCTGTCGATGCGATGGCGACGCGAAATGCCGCGCTTGAACTGGAGAACCGCATCGACGCCGCCGAGGCGTCGCTGGAAGCCGCGCGTGCCGGCTTGGCGCGCTGGCTGGGCGAAGACCCGGCAGCGCTGCGCATCGAGGGCGCACCACCGGAACTGACGGGACTGCCGGTCGCCCCGGCCGCGCTGCTGGCCTCGATCGATCGGCAGGGGCCGCTGCTGCCGTGGCACTCGCGCGAAGCGATGGCCGAGGCCGAAGTGTCCGCCGCCATCGCCGAGAAGCGGCCGGACTGGAGCCTCGGCGTGACCTACGGGCAGCGCGAGCGCACGCCCGAAGGCGTGCCACGCAGCGACATGCTGATGGTCGAGTTCGCGATCGACCTGCCGCTGTTCACGCGTGATCGGCAGGATCGCGGCGTGGCCGCGCGGCGGGCCGAGTTGGACGCGGTGGCCGCCGAGCGCGAGGACGCCCGTCGTGCGCAGGCCGAACGCGTGCGCAAGGCCCTGGCTGAATGGGAAGGACTCAAGCGGCAAGTCGCCCGCAAGGAAACCGAATCCCTCCCGCTGGCCCATGACCGCGCGCAGACGGCGCTGGCCGCCTATGCCGCCGGCGCCGGCCTGCAACCGTGGCTGGAAGCGCGCCGCGACGAAATCGAACTGCACCTCGAACACGCCCGCCATCTGGGCGACCTCGGCCGCGCCTGGGCAGCGCTGGCCTACCTGCTGCCCGAAGAGGAACCCTCACCATGACCTACACGATGAACCGAGTGGCGATGATCGCCGCTGCGGCCGCGCTATTGGTGGTCGGTTTGGCCGGCGGCTACTGGTGGGCCCGACGTGGCAGCGGCCACGACATGGCGATGGCCGATGCGCCGGCGGCCGAAGCTGGCGAGCGCGAGGTCCTGTACTGGTACGACCCGATGGTGCCGGACCAGCACTTCGACAAGCCGGGCAAGTCGCCCTTCATGGACATGCAACTGGTGCCCAAGTACGCCGACGAAGTCGCCGGTGGTGGCATCAGCATCGACCCGGGCCTGCGGCAGAGCGTGGGCATCCGCACCGAGGCGGTCGAGGTCGGCCGGCTGACGGCCACCGTGCGCGTGCCGGGCACGCTGGCCTGGGATCTGCGTCGGGAGGCCGTGGTCAGCGCGGTGACCGAAGGCCTGGTGAGCCGGGTGCGGGTCAAGGCGCCGTACACGAAGGTCGCGCGGGGTCAGCCGCTGGCGGCGCTGTTGGCACCGGGCTGGAGCAGTGCCTTGGCCGAAGCGCAGGCGCTGCGGCAGGCGCAATCGACAGCGGCGCGGGAACTGCGATCGGCCGCGCAGCAACGGCTGCGCGTGCTCGGCGTTCCCAGCGGCCTGGGCCGCGATGGCAGCGTGACCTTGAGCGCGCCGCACGATGGTGTCGTCACCGAAGTGCTGGCCCGCGACGGCCAGGCGGTAATGCCGGGCACACCCCTGTTCCGCGTCAACGGCACGGCCACGTTGTGGTTGGAGGCGGCGATTCCTCAGGCCGACGTGGCGCGGTTGCGACCGGGCACACCGGTTGAGGCGGTCGTCAGCGCGGTGCCGGGGCAGACCTTCAGCGGCGAAGTCGAGACGCTATTGCCGCAAGTCGATATGGCCAGCCGCACGCAGCAGGCCCGCATCGTGCTGCGCAATCCCGACGGCGTATTGGCGCCGGGCATGTTTGCCGAGGTGACGGTGCAGCCCGAAGGGGGCGCACCGGTGCCGTTGGTGCCGACCGAGGCGCTGATCGCCACCGGCACGGACAGCCGCGTGATCGTGCAGGAGGCGGACGGCGGGTTCCGTCCGGTACGCGTGCGCACCGGGCGCAGTGCCGGCGGCCGCACCGAGATCCTCGCCGGACTCACGGGCGGCGAGCGCGTGATCGTATCCGGCCAGTTCCTGATCGACTCCGAGGCCAGCCTGTCGGGGTTGCTCGGACGTCTCGAAACGGCCAAGACGTCCAGGGCCGCGGGCCAAGCGGTTCTGCATGAAGCCGAGGCCACCGTCGAGGCCATCGCGGACGGAAAGATCACCCTCGAGCACGACCCGTTCCCGACATTGAACATGCAGGGCATGACGATGGCGTTTCCGCTGGCGAATCCGGACGTGGCCAAGGGCCTCAAGGCTGGCGACCGCGTACGCGTTTTCGTCCGCTCCGACGCCAAGGGACTGACGGTGGAACGGCTTGAGCCGATCGAAGAACGCGCGGGAGAGCAGCCATGATCGCCCGGCTGATCCGCGCTTCCATCGCCAACCGTGCCCTGGTGCTGATGGCGGCCATGCTGCTCGCGGCCGCCGGCCTGTGGTCGATGTTGCACACGCCGCTGGATGCGCTGCCGGATTTGTCCGACACCCAGGTCATCATCCGTACCGAATGGCCCGGCCAGACGCCGCGCATCGTCGAGGACCAGGTCACCTATCCGCTGACCACGACGATGCTGTCGGTGCCCGGCGTCACCGCCGTGCGCGGCTTCTCGTTCTTCGGCGATTCCTTCGTCTACGTCCTGTTCGACGACGACACCGACCTGTACTGGGCGCGCTCGCGCGTGCTGGAGTATCTGAGTCAGGTGCGCGACCGCTTGCCCGCGGACGTCAGTCCTGCCCTCGGGCCCGACGCTACCGGCCTGGGCTGGATCTACGAGTACGCGCTGGTCGACCGCACCGGCCAGCACGATCTCGGACAATTGCGCGCCTTGCAGGACTGGTTCCTGCGCTACGAGTTGAAGACCGTGCCCGACGTGGCCGAAGTCGCCAGCGTCGGCGGCATGGTGCGCGCCTGGCAGATCGTGCCCGATCCGCAGGCGTTGGCGGCCCGCGGCATCACCGTGGCACAGGTGATCGATGCGGTCGACGCCGCCAACGGTGCCACCGGCGGTTCGGTGATCGAACAGGGCGAAGCCGAGTTGATGGTGCGCAGCGAGGGCTATCTGCGCAGCCGCGAAGAGTTCGAGCGCGTACCGATCAGTAGCACCGCCACCGGTGTGCCGGTCCTGCTCGGCGAGGTCGCGACGGTCACCCGCGGTCCCACCTTCCGGCGCGGCATCGCCGAACTCGACGGCGAAGGGGAAGTGGCCGGTGGCGTGATTGTGTTGCGCACCGGTAAGGACGCGTTGAGCGCGATCGAGAACGTCAAGGCGCGGCTGAAGCAGTTGCAGATCAGCTTGCCGAAAGGGGTGGAGATCGTGCCGGTCTACGACCGTTCCGAGCTGATCCATCAGGCGGTGCGCAACCTCACTCACAAGCTGGGCGAGGAGTTCCTGGTGGTGGCGCTGGTGTGCGCGCTGTTTCTCTGGCACCTGCGCTCGGCACTGGTGGCAGTGGTCACGCTGCCGCTGGGTGTGCTCGCGGCCTTCATCGTGATGCGCTATCAGGGCATCACCGCCAACCTGCTGTCGCTGGGCGGCATCGCCATCGCCATCGGCGCGATGGTAGACGCCGCGGTGGTGATGATCGAGAACGCACACAAGCACCTGGAACACTGGCGCGAAATCCACGGGCGCGACCCGGAGGGCGAGGAACGCTGGGAACTGATGGCCGTCTCGGCCAGCGAAGTCGGTCCGGCGCTGTTCGCCAGCCTGCTGGTGATCACCCTGTCGTTCGTGCCGGTGTTCGCACTGCAGGCCCAGGAGGGCCGGCTGTTCTCGCCGCTGGCCTATACCAAGACCTACGCGATGGCGGCCGCCGCCGGTTTGTCGGTGACGCTGATCCCGGTGCTGATGGGTTACCTGATCCGCGGCCGCATCCGCCCCGAGCAGACGAACCCGATCAATCGCGTGCTGATCGCCGGCTACCGGCCGGTGCTGGATTGGGTCTTGCGGCATCCGCGGCTGACCTTGGGTTTGAGTGGGGTGTTGCTGCTGCTCACCGCCATTCCCTATGCACGGATCGGTAGCGAGTTCATGCCGCCGCTCGATGAGGGCACGCTGCTGTATATGCCCACGGCGCTACCCGGCCTGTCGGCGGGCAAATCCGGGCAGCTGCTGCAATTGAGCGATCGCATGATCAAGACCGTGCCCGAGGTCGCGCACGTGTTCGGCAAGGCCGGCCGCGCCGATACGGCCACCGACCCGGCGCCGATCGAGATGTTCGAAACCACGGTGACGTTCAAGCCGCGCGACCAATGGCGGCCCGGCATGACGCCGGAGAAGCTGCGTCAGGAGCTGGATGCCGCGGTGAAGATCCCCGGCCTGACGAACCTGTGGGTGCCGCCGATCCGCAACCGCATCGACATGCTCGCCACCGGCATCAAGAGCCCGATCGGCATCAAGGTGTCGGGGCCGGATACCCGGGTCATCGAGCAGATCAGCAACAAACTCGAACGCTTGGCGAAAACGGTGCCCGGCGTGAGTTCCGCGTTGGCCGAGCGCGTGACCGGCGGTCGCTACGTCGATGTCCGCATCCGTCCGGACGTCGCGGCCCGCTATGGCTTGAGCCAGGCCCACCTGCAGCAGCTCATCGCCACGGTGGTCGGTGGCGATCCCATCGGCGAAACCATCGAGGGGCGCGAACGCTATCCCATTGTGGTGCGCTACCCGCGCGGGCAACGCGATTCGCTGGCGGCGCTGGCGCAGTTGCCGCTGGTCGCTCCGGGGGGCGTGCAACTCACGTTGGGGCAAGTGGCCGACCTGACGCTGACGCCTGGTCCGCCGATGCTCAAGAGCGAGGCCGGGCGCCTGGTTGGTTACATTTTCGTCGACGTTGCCAGCCGGGATCTCGGTTCGGTGGTGAAGGACCTGCAGCAGCGCACGGCAAAGGACATCCAGCTGCCGCCGGGTTACGGCATCGCCTGGTCGGGCCAGTACGAATACCTGGCGCGGGCACTGGCCCGCTTGCAGTGGGTGGTGCCGGCTGCACTGGCAATCATCTTCCTGCTCATCTACCTGGTGTTCCGACGTTTCAGCGAGGCAGCGATCATTCTGCTGAGCGTGCCGCTGGCGCTGGTCGGCGGGCTGTGGCTGATCTGGATGCTGGGCCATGCCATCTCGATCGCGACCTTGATCGGCTTCATCGCACTGGCCGGCGTGGCGGCCGAATTCGGCGTGATCATGCTGCTGTACCTGCGCCACGCTTGGGAGCAGCGCCTCGCTGCCGGCGAACCGGAAACTCTCGCGACGCTGGAGTCGGCGATCCGCGAAGGCGCGGTGCTGCGCGTGCGGCCGAAGGCGATGACGGTTGCGGTGATCCTCGCCGGCCTGCTGCCCTTGTTCATCGGTGGGGGTGCCGGCTCGGAAGTCATGCAGCGCATCGCCGCACCGATGATCGGGGGGATGGTGACCGCGCCCCTGTTGTCGATGCTGGTCATTCCGGCCGCGTACCGCCTGCTGCGTGGTCGCACCTTGTCCCGAACTTCGTCCGCCGCGCCGCCGGCGGGCGCCGCGACGTGAGTGGCGCGTTGGGTCCACTCACTCCTTGCGTTGGAGATTCGTCATGAACCGTTCTCTCGTCATCGCTCTTCTCACCATCGTCGGCGGGTTGCTGAGCGCCTGCACCTCATTGAATCCGGCGTACCGGCTCGGCACGGTCTCGACCGTGTCGGGCAGTGATCTTCAGGTGTGCTCCGGCCCGAAAGACACCCCGCCCAGCGCCGGACAGGCCGTGCAACTGGTGCGGCGCGAGCAGTTCGGTAATCCGAAGTTTGCGCCCACCTTCCGCGAGCGCCGTGTCGGTAAGGCGGAAATCGGTACGTCGGTCTCCGGACGCTGCGTCGAGGCTCGTTTGGTGCAAGGCAAGGCACGCCGATACGACCAGGTATTCCCTGCGCTGGGAGATGCCACGCCCAAGTGAAATCGCTTCTTCGTTTCGTGGCAGCCGAATGTGCCGCCACTGCGTGTTGTTCAAATCCCGCTCAACCAACCAAAGGAGATCCACATGAAACTTCAAGCCGTTCTGTTTTTCACCGTCCTGCTGGCCGCCTGTTCGCAACAGCCCGGCAACGCGGAAGATCAACCCATGCCCGAGGCAACGCAGCAGCCGATGCCGAATGAAGCGCCGTCATCCGCCGACACATCGGCCACCGCAACCACAAGCGCCGCCGACATGCAGATGACCGAAGCCGAGCACAAGCAAATGGCCGGTGATGCCCAGGCGGCGACCATGGCCCTGGCGATGGGGACCGTCGAGTCAGTGGATGCCGCCGCCGGCAAGATCACCATCGCCCACGGTCCGGTCGAGGCATTGACGTGGCCGGCGATGACCATGGCGTTCAAGGCATCGCCGGAGCAACTGGCGTCGGCGAAGCCCGGTCAGAAAGTGGAATTCGAATTCGAGTCCAAAGGCGCGGATAACACCATCACCCGCATCACGCCGATGAAATAGGCCATTGCATCATTCCGAGAGGCGGCGCGTGGCTGCCTCTCGGTCCTCGCTTCGGAGGAGACTCGCATGAACTTCAAACATGTGGTTGCCATCGTCAGGCCCGATGTACTGACTGCGCCGGAAGGTGCGCTCCGGGATCTGGGAATACGCGGGATGACCGTGATCAAGGTCCGCGGCATGGGCGAGCACGACGGCGTCGATTTTCTATCGCGCGATCATCTGTCCGATTACCTCAAGATGGAGTTCTACGTGGAGGTGCCGAAGGCGGACGCGCTGATTCGGACCATCATGGAAGTCGCGCGCTCCGACCTGCCGGGTGCGGGCATCGTGGCGGACAAGCCGGTCGAGTGGTTTTCCCGCGTCCCGAAAGGCGACGACACGTTGCCCGATGTGTTGGCTAGCCGCGGCCGTACGGGAGGGCTTCACGCAGCCTCGTACGGCATGGGTCCGTAATGGCAACCACATTGGCTGCCAGGATATGGAGCACCGATTATGAGCAACGAGCAGCGAGAGGTCGTGGTTGTCACTGGCAGCAGTGGCTTCATCGGTACGGCGGTGGTCAAGAAGCTCGCGCAGCGGTATCGGGTCGTGGGCTTCGACCGCGGTGTTTCCACACATCCTCCGGCGGCCGCCGAATGCATCTGCGTCGACGTGACTTCCGATTCCAGCGTGGCCGCCGGCATGGAACGCCTGCGAACGGCGTACGGTGACCGCATTGCCTCGGTGATCCACCTTGCCGCTTATTTCGATCTCTCCGGCGAACCCAGTCCGCTGTACGAGGCGGTGACCGTCCGGGGCACTGAGCGACTGCTGCGCGCATTTGGGGACTTCGAACTAGAGCAGTTCGTATTCGTCAGCACGATGCTGGTGCATACGCCTACCACGCCGGGCGCGCCGATCAATGAAGATGCACCGTTGGATCCCAGGTTCCCGTACCGGGCGTCGAAGATCCGCACCGAACAGCTGTTGCGGGAGCAGCACGGCGATATTCCGATCGTGCTCGTTCGGCCAGCCGGTGCATACGACGATCACGGCCATTCGGCATTTCTCGCTCAGCAGATTGCCCGGATCTACGAGCGCCAGCTGTCGAGCCATTTCTACCCCGGCGACGTTGCTACCGGCCAGCCGTTTCTGCATCTGGACGACCTGGTCGACGCGCTCGTGCGCATCGTCGAGCGGCGCGCGCAGTTGCCGCCGGAGCTGCCACTGCTGCTTGCCGAGCAGGATGCTCCGAGCTTCGATCGACTGCAGCACGAACTCGGATGCCTGATCCACGGTGAAGCGTGGACGACGCATGAGGTACCCAGGACGCTGGCGCAGACCGGGGTCTGGATCGAAACGCAGGTGCTGCGCGAAGAACCGTTCATCCGGCCCTGGATGGTCGAGATTTCCGATGACCACTACGAAGTCGACACTTCGCGCGCATTGGATCTGCTCGAATGGGCGCCGCGGCACCGCTTGCTCGAGGCGTTACCGACCATCGTGGCCGAACTCAAGCGCGATCCGGTCGGCTGGTACCGCGCCAACAAGCTCAATTCCTCCAAAGTAGCTGCACGTGGTGTGGAGGCGCAGGCCGCTGCATCCACGCATGAGCCAGGCGAATACGCCGACGGTCACGATACGGTCTCCGATAAACCCATGGAGGGCCGATGTGGACAGGAAATGGCAGGCAAAACTGCCGAAGGCAAATGCGGAAACGCGATGACCGCGACGGGCAAGGTCGCCGAAGGCCGGTGCGGAGAGGCGATGTCGACGAAGACCGGCGACGAAGGCATGAGCGGGCATATGGCCGGCATGCGCAAGCTGCACTTCAACCTGCTCTGGGTCCATTACCTCAACCTGCTGCTGGGTGCGTGGCTGATGACCAGCCCGGTCATCCTCGGCGGTGACACTGTCTTCAGCGATGCCATATGGCGCGTGACGCAGGAACGCGGCCTGTCGGATCGGCACTGCGCAGCCAGTGGCTGGCCCGCAGCGACCTGTTCAGCGGCGCGCTGATCATGTTGTTCTCGATGATGTCGCTCACGCCGCGGCTGGCTTGGGCGCAGTGGGCCAATGCTGCGGTCGGTGCGTGGCTGCTGTTCGCCCCGCTGGTGATGTGGGCGCCGAGTGAAGCGGTCTATGCCAACGACACGATGGTGGGTGCGCTGGTGATCACATTCTCCATCCTGGTGCCGATGATGCCGGGCATGAGCATGGCGGGAATGATGGATTCCTCCGACATGCCCCCCGGCTGGACCTATTCGCCGTCCACGTACCTGCAGCGCCTGCCGATCATCGCGTTGGGTGCAGTGGGATTCCTGATTTCGCGACATCTGGCGGCCTACCAGCTCGGTCATATCGAAGGCGCCTGGGAACCGTTCTTCGCCGGCATGCATGGCCTGAACGGTACCGAGACGATCATTACCTCGGACGTATCCAAGGCCTGGCCGATCGCCGACGCTGGCCTTGGCGCGGTCGCGTATCTGTTCGAGATCCTGATGGGCGCCATGGGTGGCCGGCAACGCTGGCGCACCATGCCCTGGATGGTGACCATGTTCGGCATCCTCGTGGTGCCTCTGGGCATCGTCAGCATCTACTTCATCATCATCCAGCCGATCGTCATCGGCACATGGTGCACGCTGTGCCTGCTTGCCGGCATCGCGATGCTGATCATGATCCCGTACAGCCTCGACGAACTCATCGCGATGGGCCAGTTTCTGGCGCAGAGCGTGCGCCGCGGCGAACCGTTCTGGCGCACGTTCTTCCAGGGCGGCGCCCAGCCTTACGACGGCCGCGATGCGCACCCCGATTTCGATGCGCCTCTCGTGCAAGCGGCGCGCTCCGCGATTCGCGGCATCACGCTGCCTTGGACGCTGCTCGTGAGCACAACATTAGGGGCATGGCTGATGGTCACGCGGCTGACATTCGACGCAGAGCCGCCCATGGCCGACAGCGACCACCTGGTCGGCGCGCTGATCGTGACCACCGCCGTGATCGCGATGGCCGAAGTGGCACGCCCGGTACGTTTCGTGAACATCGGGTTTGGCGCATGGCTGCTCGTAGCGCCATGGATGCTCGGCGGAGCGTCGATGCCCGCCACATGGAACGGCGTGCTGGTGGGACTCGCCATCATCGCATTGAGCCTGCCGCGGGGTACGCGCAGCAAAGAGCATTACGGCAACTGGGACCGTTTTGTGGTGTAGAGCGAAACGACATACGCCTTGAAGCGGGTCGTGCCCAGTGACGCTTAAATCTAATACGGAATAATGTTGAACTATCCTGGCCCGAGGTGATCGGGAGGGCAGCGCCAGGCCGGAACCGGTACGTATCCATCCATCTGTCTGATATTGGCTGCCGGAGCCAAAGACCATAAAAAAATCCTCGAGTTCGCTTTCTTGAAGTCGGCGATACCCGGCAGGCCGCTCGGCGGTATCGTCACATCGACGGTATGGCCACTCTGCTAATGATCGCATTCCGCTCTGGGGGCCTTGTAAAGTCGCTGATTGCGAGTAAATCGACTTGGAGATTGACCATGATCGACCGCAAGAAAGAGATTGCCAAATTCTTCTGTGGGTTTGAGACCTTTCATACGCTCTTCCATGCCTATTTGTGGCTCTCTGGCACCACATTCGCAGCTTTCGGGATCACTACCACTCCAGCTTGGAATGCCGCGGGCACGATCCTCAACAGCGCAATTGCCGTCATCCTCGGCGTCTACGGATGGAAGCAACGGAAGTTGGCATGAAGAGCGGCAGTCGTGGAACGCTGAAGGTGGGCGGCGGGCAACAAGGAGACAATGTGCAAGATCGCTCGCGCGAAATGGCGTGCTCTCCGCTCGCCCACTGCAACTACGCGAACAACTGCCGAGTGATCAAAAAGAGGGCCCATGCATAGCCCAACAAAGTCGGAAGCACCGTCAGCACAAATCCGAAGCCTCGGCCCGGCGCGCCCCTTTGGTATCCGAGGAAAAACGTCACTCGTCCTATGCCAAAAAGCACCGCAGCACTGACGAGGAGCGAAAGCGCTGGCCCCGCGAGCAGCGTGATCAGCGCCAGGTAGGCGCCGCTGGCGAGCACGGCCTGTTCCAGGCTGTTCTGAAGGAACGCGATCCGAATCGCCACGCGCGGACTGGGTGGGCCATAGGCCGAGCCCCGAATATCCTGGGCCGACCGCCGCCGGCCGCGGGAGACCGCCCCGACGCCCATCGCCACCCAGATCAGTAGAAACACCTGCAGGCGAGCCCAGAACACGAACCGATCGGTCAGCGCTTCGGGAAAGTCGAAGTATCTCGGCAGCAGCAAATAGCCCGCAAACAGTCCGACAACACAGGCAACCACGCCCAACCCTGCAACCTTGAATAAGCCTCGACGCTGGTGGGCCAGATCCACGAGTGGGTCCGCATCGGGTATGTTGGGTTTCGATCCTGCATGCATGGGATGCCTCCCAGTCGTTAAGTTCTATGCTCGCAGTCGCGCCGAGCCTGTTACCACGTTGCAGTGGTTAGACGTGTAGCGCCCAGTTGTCCACGGCCATGGCCGCCTCTTTGAGCGCCTCGGGCAAGGTGGGATGGGCATGGCAGCTGCGGGCGATGTCCTCTGCCGATCCGTGGAACTCCATGGCGACCACCGCTTCGTGGATGAGCGACCCGGCCTCCGGGCCGATGATGTGCACGCCCAACACGCGATCGGTCGTCGCATCGGCGAGGATCTTCACGAAACCATCAGTCTGGGCTTTGGCGCGGGCACGACTGTTGGCACTGAATGGGAAACGGCCAACCTTGTAGCTCACCCCGGCAGCCTTCAGGGCTTCTTCGGTCTGGCCCACGGAGGCGACTTCGGGCGCCGTGTAGACGACCGCCGGAATGGCGCCGTAGTTGACGTGTCCCGGCAGTCCGGCCAATTGCTCGGCCAAGGCGACACCTTCCTCGGTGGCTTTGTGCGCCAGCATGGGACCGCCGATCACATCGCCAATGGCGTAAATGCCGTCCACATTCGTGCGCCAGTGCTCGTCCACTTGGATATAACCCTTCCGATCCCGTGTGATACCGATGGCGTCCAGTCCCAACCCGTCGGTAAAGGGCCGGCGTCCGATCGATACCAGCACATAGTCGGCGCGAATCTCCTCGCTCGGGCCGCCCTGGGCCGGTTCTACCGTTAATACGATTTCATCGTCCTCGCTTCGCGCGCCCGTCACCTTCTGCGAAAGCCGGAATACGAAGCCCTGTTCCTCCAGCACCTTGTGCAGGGCTTGAGAAAGCTCGATGTCCATTCCCGAAGTGACGCGATCGAGATACTCGATTACGGTGACGTTTGCCCCCAAGCGCCTCCAGACCGATCCCAGCTCCAGGCCGACATAACCTGCGCCGATCACCACGAGATGCTTGGGCACTTCCGGCAAGGCCAATGCGCCGGTGGAAGAGACGATGCGTGCTTCGTCGATCGGTACGCCGGACAAGGTCGCGCTGTCGGAGCCGGTGGCGATGACGATGGAAGTGGCAGTCAGCGTCTGTGTAGCGCCGTTACTGTCGATCAGGGTGACCTGTCCAGGCGCGGGTATCGATCCGGTGCCGACCAGCCGCGCGATCTTGTGCTTGCGCATGAGAAAGTCGATGCCATTGCCCAGCCCCGACACGACGTTGTCCTTATGCGTCATCAGCTGTAGCAGATTCAGCCGCAGGCCCTCGAACTCGACGCCGTGTTCGGCGAACTCCGTGCGGGCGGCGATGAAGCGTTCGGAGGATTCGAGCAGCGCCTTCGACGGAATGCAGCCGACGTTGAGGCAGGTACCGCCCAGCCGTTGGCGGCTCTCGATGCACGCGACGCGCAGCCCCAGCTGGGCGGCACGAATGGCGGCGGGATAGCCGCCCGGGCCGCCGCCGATAATGACGACATCGTAGTGCTCGCTCATGTTCAGCTCCGAGTGGTGTTGCCTGAAGTACGACCCGACCCCAACACGCCGTGCAGCGCGATCGCGATGGCTCCGACCATGATGGCCGAATCGCTGAGGTTGAACGCCGGCCAGTAGTAATCGCGCCAGTGCCATTGGATGAAGTCCACCACGTGGCCGCGCAGCGATCGGTCGATGACATTGCTCAGCGCGCCGCCGATGACCAACGCGTAGGGCAACGCAACCTTGTAGGCGGAGCGTGGCGTCTGGTATAGCCAGTAGGCCAGGAGCCCGCTGATACCCAACGCCAGGATGCTAAACACAACCTGCTGCCAGCCGCCGGCATCGCTGAGGAAGCTGAAAGCCGCGCCGGTGTTGTAGCTGCGGTACCAGTTCCACACGCCCTCGATCACCGGAACTGCGGTGTACTCGGGCAGCGCGGTGACCACCCAGTGCTTGCTGGCCTGGTCCAGTGCAATCACCAGCAAGGAGACCGTCAACCAAATGAGACCGTTAGGGATTGGAGCCGCGTTCTTGCGATTAGTGTTCATGGGGGCCCTCGTCGACGGCTGGACGCTTGTTCCATGCGGCGCCCACCAGCGCCGGCAACTGCCGGAAGTTGCGCGTCAGCAGAAGCACCGCGAGCCCGAGGTAGATCCACGCCATTGTGGTCAGCACGGCGATCTCTCGTGCCGGTGTGGCCTGGTAGAAGAACGCAAGCCCCAGCTGGGTCAGGAACAGGACCGCCAGCGCGATGGCGCCCCACACACTCAGGCGCAGCTGCAGCAACAGCGCAAGGGCGAACAGCGACTGGGTCGCGGTGAGGAAGAATTCCTCATGCTGGCGGGCATCTAGCGGCAAGCTCGTCAGTTCTCCAGCGCCGATGCTCATCGCAATGGGCAGCATGCCGACCAGCAAGGTCCATTGGTTGATCTTGTCGCTGATCATCGTAGTCAGCCCAGCGCGGGCGCGGCCGTCGAGCACGAACAGGACCGCGATCGTCACCGCCGGCGCTTCACTGGCGAGCGGCGCCAGCCATTGGATCAGCAGGAACTCGTCAATGCCCAGGCGGCGACCGGAGGCCACCAGCGACTCGGCGAACGGCTCGGCGGATAGCAGGATCACGGTGGCGGCAAGCACGCTCATGGCGCCCATCACCGTCCAGCGACGCACCGGTGAGAAGGTGGCGATCACCGCTCCAGGGCCGGGTTCCTCGTCTTCTTCCTCCTCTTCGTTCTCTGCCCGCGACACCCGCCACAAATAGGTACCGAACAACGCGCCGAGCACGAGGAAATCGAAGATGCTGATGCGGTCCTTGAGCACGATCACGAACGCATACGCGCTTGCCAACGCCAGGAAAGCGATCTCGACCGTGTTCTCCGGCTGCAGCGCGATGCCGCGCTTGCGCGAACGCCACCAGTGCAACCCGACCAGCAGTGGCCAGGCCAAGCCGATCAACAAGCGGTTGGCGCCAGTCATGTTGGCCGCGGCATAGGCGACGTAGCCCGACGCGGGATCCTGACCAGCGCGGTAGGCGTAGTAGAAATCCACGGCGTACTCGGGCAGCACGGTGATCAAGGCGACGACAGCGAGCACGAAGCCGGTGGCGATGTACTTCTCCGCCGCCTCCGCGCCCCACGACAACAGGAAACCCGCCGCCAGGATTGCCAGGCCGAACAGCGCTGCATCCGCCAGCACTCCGGCGCTGCGATCGGTCAGGCGTAGGACCAAGGCCGGCAGCACTGCCAGTACCGCCACAGCCACGGGGATGACAAGTTCGCGAATGGCGTTGTGCTGTCGGGTCATCGCTGACGGCTCCTTGATAGATGAAGGCAGTGAAGGTGTGCGTGGCCGCGCCCTTAGGTGATTGAAGGCCCGACAACGCGGTCGGCATGGGAAGGATGGACGAACGCAACAATCAGCTTCATAACATACTCCTGAAGCGAGTACCGTTACGGGGCGCCATCAATCACAAACGCCTGTTCGACCGAACTCACGTAAACCGCACCTGCGTCTGTGCGGCCGGTGCGTCCGACGCGGCGAAAGATTTCGACCGCGCGCTCCACGTCGCCGTCCTCGCAGAACAGTTCCATCTGCACTTCGTTGATCACCTGATCGCCAAACTCGACCGAATACTGCTGCTCGCGCGCACTGAGTGCGCTCAGCAGGCCCTTGACGTCGAACAGGGAAAGCCGCCGGAACCCGGCGGCCTCCAACTCATGGATCAGATCGGCGACCCGGTTGCGATGTACGAAAGCCTTGATCTGTTTCATCACGCGTTCTCCTGGGAGTTGCGCTCGGCCGCCTTGCGGTCGGAGCGGTTTTCGAGCCATTCGTACAACACGGGCAACAGCACCAGCGTCAGCAGCGTCGAACTGATCAGGCCGCCGACGACCACCGTGGCCAGTGGTCGTTGGGTCTCGGCGCCGACACCACGCGACAGCAACATGGGCACTAGGCCAAGGATCGCGACGCTTGCGGTCATCAGCACCGGTCGCAAGCGCAGAGCAGTGCCTTGCACCACAGCGTCGCGTACAGACAAACCTTTCTCACGCAGTTCGTTGAGAAAGCTAACCAGCACGATGCCGTTGAGCATGGCCACACCGAATACCGCGATGAACCCGATGGCCGAAGGCACCGACAGGTACTGACCGGTCACAGCCAGCGCAATCAGCCCGCCGATCGTCGCGAAGGGCACATTGGCGATGATCAAGGTTGCGTACTTGACCGAGTTGAACGCGGTGTACAGCAGCACGAAGATGAAGAAGATCGTGATCGGCACGATCAACGCCAGTTTCGCCAAGGCGCGTTGCTGGTTCTCGAATGCGCCACCCCATTCGATCCAGTAACCGGCCGGAAGCTTGACCTGCTGTTTGATCGCGGCTTCCGCATCCCGAACGAAGCCGTCGACATCGCGGCCGCGTACGTCCATCTGGATCACCGCATAGCGCTGCAGCTGTTCACGACGGACGAAGGAATAGCCCTCGGCCACGCTGACCTCCGCGACACGCGATAACGGCACGATTGCGCCCGAGGCAGTGCGCAGCGGAATCTGCCGGATCGCTTCGACGGACGTGCGCGCGGCATCGTCCAGGCGCACCGAGATGTCGAAACGCTTGACGCCATCCAGCAGCACGCTGACCGGCTCGCCGCCCAGGCCGTTGCGGACGATGGTCAACACCTCCTCGGCGTTCATTCCGTACAGCGCCAGCTCGTCGCGGTTGATCTGGATGCGTACCTGCGGCTTGCCCAGGTTGGCTTCCAGTGACAGGTCCGCGACCCCCGGCACCTTGTCCAGCACGCGTTTGAGCTGTCCGCTGAGCTTGTCGAGTTGAGCCAAGTCCTCGCCGTAGAGTTTCAGCGCCAGCGTGGCGCGCACGCCCGAAATCAGTTCCTCCACGCGCATCTGGATCGGCTGGGTGTAGCCGGGAACGACGTTGGGAACGACCTTTTCCAATGTCTCCTGCATGGCGACTTCCAATTGCTTGATGTCGCGGCCGCTGGTCCACTCGTCCTGTGGCTTGAGCGCGGTATAGATCTCCATGTAGTTGACGTCGGCGGTGTCGCCCTTCTCGGCGCGGCCAATCATGGCCAGCGTGGTCTCGACCTCGGGGAACTTCTTGAAGGCCGCGGCGATGGTGTTGCTGGTGCGGATCGACTCGTTGAGCGATGTCGACGGAATGCCGGTCACACGCCACATGATCGAGCCTTCCTGCAACTGCGGCATGAATTCCTTGCCCAGGAACGGGAACAGCGCCAGGCTCGCGACCAGCGCGACGACGGCACTGAGCACGACCATCTTCTTCTTCGCCAGCGCCTTGTCCAGCAGCGGCCGGTAGACACGCTTGATCCGTGCCACCAGCCAGGTATCGCGTTCTTCCTTGGGCTTGAGGATCAGCGAAGCCAGCACCGGAATCAGCGTGAGGCTCAGGATCAGCGAACCGGCCATCGCGAAGGCGATGTTGAAGGCCATCGGCTTGAACATCTTGCCTTCGAGACCTTCCAGCGCGAACAGCGGCAGGAACACGACGATGATGATGATGATCGCGAAGGTGATCGGGTTGGCCACTTCCTTGGCCGCCGCCAGCACGGCCGAGGTCCTGTCGACCTTCTCGCCGTGTTCCAGGCGTTCGGCCATGATCCGGAAGGCGTTCTCGACCATCACCACCGCGCCGTCGACCATCATGCCGATGCCGATGGCCAGGCCGGCCAGCGACATCAGGTTGGCCGACAGCCCCACCTGACCCATGCCGATGAAGGCGATTAGCATCGCCAGCGGCAGCGTTACGATCACCACCAACGCCGAGCGGACCTCGCCCAGGAACAGGAACAGGATCACCGCCACCAGCAGCGAGCCTTCGATCAACGCCCGCACCGCGGTTTCAACCGCCTTGTTGACCAGATCGGTGCGTTCGTAGATCGGCTTGAGCACCATGCCCTTGGGCAGCGCGGCGCGAGCGGTGTCGATCTTGGCTTTCACCGCTTCGACCACGTCCTTGGCGTTCTCGCCGATGCGGGCCAACGCCTGACCCATCACCACTTCCTGGCCGTCGCGGGTGACCGCGCCAAAGCGCGGCCCCGGCGCTTCCAGCACGGTCGCCACGTCACGCAGGTACACGGGCACGCCGTCCTCGGACTTGAGCACGATCGCGCCTATGTCGGCCGTCGATTTGAGCAGCCCCAGACCGCGTACCAGGAACTGCTCGCGCCCCACGTCTACAACGTTGCCGCCGACCTGGCCGTTGTTGGCCGGTAGCGCGTTAATCACGTCGGCGAAGCCCAGGCCCCGGGCATACAGCCGCTGTGGATCGATCTGCACCTGGTACTGGCGCTCGCCGCCGCCCCAGGAACTGACGTCGTCTACACCGGCTGCCGTGCGCAGGATCAGCCGCACCGTCCACTCCTGCCAGGTGCGCAGGTCCATGTCGCTGATCTGGTCCTTGCCGACACCGGGCGCACGCTCGACGGTGTACCAGTACACCTGCCCGAGTCCCGAGGTGTTCGGCCCCATGCTAGGCTTGCCATAGCCTTCGGGCAGGCGGTCACCGATCTCCTGCAACCGCTCGTTGACCAACTGGCGGGCGAAGTAGATGTCCATGTCGTCCTTGAAGTACACGGACACGTAGGACAAGCCGAACAGGCTGACCGAGCGGATTTCCTGCACCTTGGGCAGGCCGGCGAGCGCGGATTCCACCGGAGTGGTCAGCAATTGTTCGACGTCTTCCGCCGCCAGTCCGGGCGATTCGGTATAGACATTGACCTGCACCGGCGTGACGTCGGGGAAGGCGTCGATCGGTACGTTGCGTACCGCGTTGATGCCGAGGAAGGCCACCACCGCGAACACGATCAGCACCAGGAACTTGTAACGCAGGGAGAGTTCGACCAGGCGATTCAGCATGACAGGTCACTCCGCAGCGCATGAGGGACCCGGTTCATTCTTCTTCTCCGAGCTGCGACTTGAGCATCTGCGACTTGATCGCGTATGCACCTTGCACAGCCACCACGTCGCCCGCTTTGAGGCCTTCGCGGATCACGGTACGGTCGCCGATCACTTCGCCGGTACGCACCGGCACCGGTTCGAGTGCGCCCTCAGCATTGCGGCGGAAGACCACGGTATCGCCCTGGAATTGCACGAGGGCGTCATTGGGCACCGACAGTGTGGTGGTGCTGACACGACCGGAAGCCGACTCGAAGAACACGTCGACGAAATCCCCGCCGTGCAGACGATCGCCTTGGTTCGGCACTTCGATGCGTACCACTGCAGTGCGGGTGGTATCGGAGGTCCGGTGTGCGGAACGCTGCACGGTGCCGGTCAAGCGCTCGCCCGCGAACACGACAGTCGCCTGCGAACCCGGTGCCACGCGGGACATCGTGCCGGAGGGCAGTTTGGCGTCGACCCATACCCTCGACTCGTCCACTAGACGGAACAGGGGCTTGCCCGGCTCGATGCGCTCGCCGACGACAAACTCGTCTTCGGTGATGCGGCCGGCATGGGGTGCGGCCAGCGTGAACTGGCCGTTGACGCCCCCGCTGGCGGTGCCCGGCAGGCCATAGGCCTGCGCCTTGGCCCTTGCCCGGTCGACTGCGATCTTGGCTTCGTTGATGCGGCGGCCGGAAACGGCTTCGCGACCGAGTGCAGAAACCCGGCGCCACTCCTGCTCCGCGATCCGCAGTTCGGCTTGGGCGTCCGACACCTCGACGCTGGCCAGTGTCACCAGCGGCGCGCCCGTGCGGACCTCGTCCCCGAGCCTGGCGTGCCGGCGCACGACCAGAGCCTCGACCCTAGGCGTGATCAGCGTGGTGCCGTAGGCATCGTCGACCACTTCGCCAGGGGCCCGCAGTTCTTCGCTGAGCGCGGTCGCCTGCACGGCCTGAAGCTGGATGCCCGCGGCCTTGAGGGCTGCGGCGTCCATCTTCACTGGGGTTCCGACTTCACCTGCTTCGCCGGCTTCACCCGCCGCGGTCGCGCCTTCGGCATCGCCATGCTCGGCCGATTCGGTGGCAGGTGCTTGGGCGGCTTTGCCGTCAGGCGATTTGGAGCAGCCCGCCAAGGCCAGCAATAGGGTCACGGTGAGCAGTGACGTCAGTCGAAACGGAACCATTGAATTCTCTCTCATGGGGCGCCCTCCAGCCCGGCCCAGCGTTCTAGCTGGCCGGTGGCGGCGAGGTAATCGGCGTAGGACCGCCACAGCCGGGCTTCGAGTTCAGCGCCAGCGAGTTGGGTGTCCAGGGTTTGTTTGAGTTGCTGCAAGTAGTCGGCAGTCGACAGTTCGCCTTCGCGCCACAACCGCTCCAGCAATGTGGTGCGGCGCTCGACGTCGGTGCCGCGGCTGGCCTGCCAGCGCGTCCAGGTCGATTGCGTCGCCGCGTAGCTGTCGATGGCCCGCTGTCGATCGGCTTCCAGTTCGATGCGCACGCGGTCGCGGTCCGCGGCCGCGACATCGGCGTCGGCCTGCGCCGCCACCACTTCGGCGCGATAAGAGTTGCGTACGAACAGCGGCACGCTGATCGACACGCCGACGACGTTGTCGCTGGGGCCGCCGATATCGAGTCGTTTCCGTCCGCCGTAAGCGCCCAACGTGGGATCGGCGATCCGGTTGCGACGGGCGACCGTGACTTCGCGCTCGGCCGCGACTGCAGCGGCCTGGGCGACCTGCCAGTCCGGCAGTTGCTCGACTTCCCCGGCGGTGCCGGTCGGTGGCGGCAACGTTCCGGTGGGCAACGTCAGATCGGCCAGCAATTCCGGCGATCCGCCCAGGGCACGGAAACGCGCCTGCGCCTCGGCCTGCTCGGCGATCAGCTGCGATTGCTCGGCTTGCGCTTCATCCCGCGCCAGCAAAGCGAGATCGCGTTCCAGACCCGAGATGTCCTCGGCGGCGAACTGCTTCTGCGCCAGGTCACCGAACCGCGTCATCAGCGCCAAACGCCGTTCTCCGGTGCGCACGCGCTCGTTCGCCGTCTGCAGTTCGGTCCATCCGGCGAACCATTGTTTGGCGAAATCGCGTCGATGCAACCGCGCTTCGGCGGTCGCATGGTCCACACGGGCGGATGCCGCCTCCCGACGCACGCGCCGTTTGCCGCTGAGATCGAGGGTGAGATTGAGCCCCGCCTTGGTGGTGCGTTCGGGACCTTCGTCGTCGGAGGCCAGTTCGACTTCCGGGTTGTACAGCGGCTGTGCCGCTGCATCGAGGCGGGCGCGAGCGGCCGCCAACTGGGCTTCCGTGGCGCGGTAAGTGGGGTGGCGCTGCCATGCGGCCTGTAAGGCATCGCGTACGGCGGCAGGCGCCAGCGTGGACGGCATCTCGGCCGCGATGACCGGCAACGATAGCGTCAAGGCCAGCGCAATGACGGCAGCCAACCGCACGGCAGAATGTCGTCGCGGCAAACGAACAAAGTGCATGAAGGAATCCTCTGAGTCGACATCATTCCTGGGCGCTATGCGCCAGGTGCAACAACACTGCGACTTAGACGATCGGTGGTCTCAACTCTGGCCGTGGCGAAGCGCGCGGTGGTATGCCCGGCGTACGCACGGCGACAGCTCGTTGCGGTAATCCGCTGAACATGACACCCGTATCCGGTGCGGGCATGGCGGCAATGTGGCAGCTGCAGTGCTGGCAGGCGCCGACGCTGACCCGTTTGGCTTGATCGGGGGCAGTGCTTTTATCGCCCGCGGGCGCATGTATCCCAGCCGCTTGGCCTTTACCCACACCGCCGCCGAAGTCCAACTCGGCGAAGTCGGACTGAGTGCAAGCGGCCACCGCACCGATCTTCAAAGCGAAGACCAGCAGTACCAGCACCGCTAGACGCGTCGAGGCGCGCAGGCGAGCGAGCACGGTGCGGAGTGCGGCCGGACGCGTCCTCATTGGCGCAGCAACCGCAACCCGTTGAACACCACCAGCAAGCTGGCGCCCATGTCGGCAAACACCGCCATCCACATGGTGGCCTGCCCCGTAAAAGTGAGCACCAGGAAGATCGCCTTGATGCCCAACGCCAGCACGATGTTCTGCATCAACACGCTTGCCGTGGCGCGAGAGAGGCGCACGAAGGTGGGGATCTTGCGCAGGTCATCGTCCATCAGGGCCACGTCGGCCGTCTCGATAGCGGTATCGGTGCCGGCAGCGCCCATCGCGAACCCGATGTCCGCCTGTGCTAGCGCCGGCGCATCGTTGATGCCGTCGCCCACCATGCCTACCGTCCCGGCCCGGGCCAATTGCTCGACCTCGCGTTGCTTGTCTTCCGGCAGCAGATTGCCTTGGGCACGATCGATACCGACTTGCGCGGCAATGGCTTGCGCGGTGTGCGGATTGTCGCCGGTTAGCATCAGCGTCTTGACGCCCAGGGCATGCAGCTCGGCGATCGCGTGGCGACTGCTGTCCTTGACGGTGTCGGCCACGGCGAACAGCGCATGCACGCGACTGTCTCCAATCAGCATCACCACGGTCTTGCCCTCGGCCTCCAGCATCGAGAGGCGGCGCTCCAGCTCCGGCGAGCTGACGCCCAGTTCTTCCACTAAGCGGTGATTGCCCAGGTGGTAGGTCACATCACCGAGACGGCCGCGGACACCACGGCCGGGCAGCGCGGCGAAGTCGCTGACCGCTTGCAGCACTACGCCGTCGGCCTGCGCGGCCAACGCGACCGCCTTCGATACCGGATGGTCGGAGCGCGCAGCCAGACTGGCCGCCCATTCCCGCGCGGCGGTCGGCGCCGCTTCGTTCCAGGTCAGGAAATCCGTCTGCACCGGCTTGCCGTGGGTGAGCGTGCCGGTCTTGTCGAGGGCGAGCCATTGCAGCTTGCGCCCGCCTTCGAGGTAGACCCCGCCCTTGATGAGGATGCCGTGGCGAGCAGCGGCGGCGAGACCGCTGACGATGCTCACCGGGGTCGAGATGACCAGTGCACAAGGACAGGCGATCACCAGGAGCACCAGGGCCTTGTAGACCCAATCGAGCCACGGCCCGCCGATCACCAGTGGCGGCACGATGGCCACGGCGAGCGCGACCGCGAATACGGCCGGGGTGTACCAGCGGGCGAACTGATCGACAAAGCGTTGCGTCGGTGCGCGACTGCCTTGTGCGGCCTCCACCGCATGAATGATGCGCGCCAGTGTGGAGTTGCTCGCGGTGGCGGTAACGTGGAACTCGAACGAACCGGATTCGTTGATGGTGCCGGCAAAGACAGGGTCGCCCGGCGCCTTTTCCACGGGCAGGCTCTCACCGGTGATCGGCGCTTGGTTGACGGTGGAACGTCCCTCCAGCACTTCGCCATCGAGCGCAAGCCGTTCGCCCGGTTTGACGCGCACCCGGCTGCCGATCATGACGTGCTTGGCCTCCATCTCCTGCCACGTGCCATCGGCTTGCTGCACCGTGGCCCGTTCCGGCGCGAGATCCAACAGCCCGCGGATGGCGTTGCGAGCACGATCCAGGGACTTGGCCTCGATCACTTCGGCCAGCGCAAACAACACCATCACCATCGCCGCTTCGGGCCAGTGCCCGATGAGCATGGCGCCGGTGACCGCAATCGACATCAACGCATTCATGTTGAGGTTGAGGTTGCGCAGCGCGATCCAGCCCTTCCTGTAGGTCGGCAGGCCGCCCGTCAGGATCGCCACCAAGGCCAAGGCAATGACGGACCAGTGATTGCCGTTGTTGAGCCAATAGATCGCTTCGGCGGCGATCGCAGCAACCGCGGAAATCGCCAACGGCCACCATTTCGTTGGGGTCGCCGCCGCCGGCGCCACGGCACCGGCTCCCTCCACGACGTGTGCTTCAAAATCGAGCGTCCTCAGCGCCGCCAGCACCTGGGGCAAGGCATCGGGCGTATGGCGGACCTGCAAGGTGCGTTGCACCAGATTGAAAACGAGATTCGACACCCCCGACACCGTCCCGAGCTTGGCCCGGATCAAGGCTTCCTCGGTCGGGCAATCCATCTTGGCGATGGCCAGCGTCGTTGACTGGTCCGTCGGCGTCCCTTGAACGGGCACCGCACGCATGCCGATCGCCGCCAAGGCCTGTTCCACGGGCGTCAGCGACGGCAAGGCGTGGTGCACCGTCAGCAATCGCTGCACCAGATTGAAGTCCAGGCGCTCGACGCCCGGCACGCCCGCCAGCTTGTTGCGGATCAAGGCCTCCTCGGTCGGACAGTCCATGTTCTCGATGCGGTAAACCGTCGCGGCGGGCGTGTGAAGGTGCGCCTCGGGGGCTGCCGCTGCGGCCGCCGAACAACCACAGGTTTTGGAGTCTGCTTGGCTCATGGGGGATTAGGCCTTGGTGGTCCGCACCGGGGCGGGCGAGCGCATGTTGAAGAGGAAGCCGATCATGGCGACGACGGCCACGGTCAACTGGGCCAGCAGCGATTGCCAGGAGGGATAGATGCCCAGCCATTCGATACGCGGGGCCGCCACCAGGGCCTGCGCGATCCAGCCCGCCTCCTGCAGGGCCGCGACGCCCTTGCCGACCAGGACCACAGCCAACACGGCGATCAGGATCGAACTCGCCGAGAAGAACTGGCCGATCGGCAGGCGCTTGCTCATGCGCAGCATCCAATAGGCCACCCCGGCCAGGACCACGGCACCGGCCAGCAAGCCGCCCAGGATCGCGCCGGACGCCTGTTCGCTCCACATGGCGATGAAGAACAGGATCGTCTCGAACACTTCGCGGTAGACCGCGATGAAGGCGAGCGAGAACAGGAAAATCGCCGAGCGCCGCGTCAACGCCGCCGACATCTTCGCGTGCAGGTACTGCTGCCAGCGCCCGGCCAGGCTCTTCTGGTGCATCCAGATCCCCACGCTCAACAGGACCACCGCGGCAAACAGCGCAGACACGCCTTCGGTGACCTCGCGATTGGCGCCGCTGATGTCGACCAGATGCGTGGCGACGGCCCAAGTCAGCACGCCAGCCAGCAAGGCGCCGACCCAACCGGCATGGACGTAGGGCAGCACTTCGCGCCGTTCGGCCTTGCGCAGGAACGCAATCATGCCCACGACGATCAGCAGCGCTTCCAGTCCCTCCCGCAGCAGGATGGTGAAGCTGCCCAGGAAGGCCGTGGTCGTATCGGTGTGGGACGTTTGCAGTACCGCTTCGGCGCGATCGAACAAGCCGGTGATCTCCGCCGCCGTAGCGGTCACCTCGGCGGCCGGCGCACGGCGCCCCAGCGCATCGCGGAATCGGGCCATGCTCGCTTCGATCCGGCGCATCAGCGCACGATCGCGGCCGGCCAAGGTCGGCTCCACTGGCTCCACGCCATCCAGGTAAGACGACAACGCCAGGGTCTTGGCTTGCACTGCATCGCCGGCCGCATACGCCCGCAGGCTGCCCGCCAGGCGTTGCCGCGCGAGTGCGAACGGGCCAGCCCCGACAGCGGCATGCGGCACCACTTCAGCCGGGCGAGCGCGCAAATACGCAGTGATCGCCTTGGCCTGTGCCGCCGCCAACGTCTGGCCCAACTCTGCCTCGCTCGAACCGGACAAGGCGGCCAATGTCGGGAGCGCCTGATGCAGTTTCGGATCCTCTCGCCACAGGATTTCGCCGCGGTTGCGCGCCGCGTCGTCGTAGGCAAATCCCCCAACATAGAAGGCCAGTGCCCAGCGATCGGCTTCGGACAGATGGGCAAAGCTGGTCATGGCCGTGCCGTTCAAACCCTGCGAGATCACCTGATACAGCGCCAGGGGACTGCGCTGCGCCGCGCGTTCTGCGTCAGTGAACGCAATTGGCCGTGGCGTGAGGCTGGCGGCTACAGGGCCATCTCCGCGGCCCTGGGCCCCGTGACATCCGGCGCACTGCTGGGCGTAAAGCGGGGCCGCGCTGGCCACGTCCGGCGGGGTCGTCGGCGCCGCCTCGATGCGATAAACCGTCAGCAATTCGGCGGCCAGTGCATGCGCAGCTTTCGCAATGACTTCCGGTTCGGCGCGGGCGGCGACCGCCGCCTGCAGCCGCTCGGCCGAGCTCACCAGCGCAGCTTGCTGCGGCGTCGCCGGGAGGCCGGCCACTTTCGTGCGCACCGTGGCCGCGAACTCCTGCATCTCACTGTATTCACCCGGTTCGACCACTTGGCCGCCGCGCACGGCCCCGCCGTAATCCACGGCGATGTAATCGAGCAGCTGCCAGGCCTGCCGGGCTTCGGCCTGTGGGTCGGCCGCCCCGGCCGCGCCAGCACTGAGCGCCATAATCAGGAGGGCGAGCGCGCAGTGACGCAGGACTTTCATCAAAAAAAAGGGCATTGCATGCGACCAGATAAGAGCCCATGGCGGCCGAGTAGCCAGGGCGTGGAATTTCGGAGACCTCTAGTTTAGAGTCTGTACCTACTACAGAGTCAAGTAATGCGAATGAAAATCAGTGACGCTGCCGCCGCCAGCGGCTGCCACCTCGAAACGATCCGCTATTACGAACGCGTCGGCCTGCTGCCCAGGCCCGGACGGACGCGCAGCGGCTACCGACAATACACCACGGCCGACGTGGAGCGCCTGCGCTTCGTCACGCGCGGTCGCGACTTGGGGTTCAGCCTGGAGGAGATCCGCGGTCTGCTGCAGCTGGCCGAGGATCCGGCGCTGTCCTGCACCGAGGTCGACCGGTTGGCGCGCGAGCACCTGGACGACATCCAGACCCGGATTCGGGATTTGCAGCGGATGGCCAGCGAACTGGAGCGCACCATCGGCAGTTGTCGCGTCGGCCAGCGCGGGCAATGCACGATCCTCGAAACGCTGCGGCGATCCCCCGACCATTCCTCCCCCTGACGCCGATGACCACGCCACTTCGACTCGCGCTGGCGCAGTTCGATTTTCCCGTCGGCGATCTGATCGGGAATGCCGAGCGGATCACGGCATATATCGCCGAGGCCCGCGATATCCACGGCGCCGATCTGGTGGTGTTTCCGGAGCTCACGCTGAGTGGTTATCCGCCCGAGGACTTGCTACTGCGTCCCAGCTTCCTCGCCGGGTGCGAGGCGGCCGTGAGGCACATCGCGGCGGCGGCCCGCGGCATCGTAGCGGTAGTCGGCTGGCCGGAAGCGGCCGGCGCCGTGGTCTATAACGCGGTCAGCGTCTTGCGCGATGGTGCTATCGCGACCACCTACCGCAAGCGCGACTTGCCCAACTACGCGGTCTTCGACGAGCGGCGTTACTTCGCCGTCGATCCCGACGGTGGCGCCTGCGTGTTCGAGGTAAAGGGCGTTCCCATCGGGCTGCTGATTTGCCAGGACCTGTGGGGCCTGGAACCACTCATTGAAACCGCGGCCGCCGGTGCGCACCTGGTGCTGGTGCCCAATGCATCGCCCTTCGAGCGCGACAAGCACGCCGAACGCGACGCCTTGCTCGCCGAGCGCACGCGCGATGCCGCCGTCGCGATTGCCTACGTGAATGTGGTTGGGGGGCAGGACGGCATCGTCTTCGATGGCGCCTCGCTGCTGGCCAACGCAGACGGCCGCGTGCATCCGGTGGCCATCGCGTTCGAGCCGCATTGGCTGATCGCGGACTACGACGTCGAAAATCGCACGCTGCTACCGGTGTCGTGGCCGATCGAAGGCGACGAAAGCCGCGATGGCCTCGCGTGGCGGGCCGTGGTCTTGGGCACACGCGATTACTGCCGCAAGAATGGCTTTGACCGCGCTTGGGTCGGCCTGTCGGGTGGCCTAGACTCGGCGGTCGTGCTCGCGATGGCGGTGGATGCGCTTGGCGCAGACCGCGTCACAGCCGTGCGTCTGCCTTCGCGCTACACCGCCGCGGTGTCGAATGACCTGGCCCAGGAGCAGTGCCGCGTCCTGGACGTACGCTTGGTGACGCTGCCGATCGAGGAGCCTTTCCAAGGGTACCTGGATGCCTTGGCGCCGCTGTTTGCGCAGGCGCCAGCGGATGCGACCGAGGAGAATCTGCAATCGCGCATTCGCGGTGCGCTATTGATGGCTTTGGCCAACAAGTTCGGCGGCCTGCTGCTGACCACCGGCAACAAGAGCGAATACGCGGTCGGTTACACCACGATCTATGGGGATATGTGCGGTGGCTATGCGCCGATCAAGGACCTGTACAAGACAGAAGTCTCCGCGCTCGCCCGCTGGCGCAACGCCGTGGCGGGCGCTCCAGTGGTCCCATGGGGGGTGATCGATCGTCCACCTTCGGCGGAGTTGCGCGCGGACCAGACCGACCAGGACACGTTGCCGCCGTACGACGTGCTCGACGCCATCTTGTTCCGCTCTATCGATCAGGAGCAGTCGCGAGAGGAGATTGTCGCGGCAGGATTCACCCCCGAAACGGTCGACCACGTGCTTCGTCTGGTGCGCATCGGCGAATGGAAGCGGCATCAGGCGGCGCCAGGACCGAAGGTCTCGCGCCGCGCCTTTGGTCGGGAGCGGCGATATCCCATTACCGACGCGTGGGCCGACACGGCGGAATAGTCAGAAGAAGGCACGGCATGAGCGATATCGACCGTTACCTGCAAGCCGCCACCCGCGACAACACGCGGCGCAGCTATGCCTCGGCATTGCGGCACTTCGAGGTCGCCTGGGATGGGCACCTGCCGGCCACGGCCGACAGCGTGGCCCGTTACCTGGCCGAACACGCCGGACGGCTGGCCGTGAATACCCTGAAACTGCGCCTGGCTGCCCTGGCGCACTGGCATGCCGCACACGGATTTGCGGATCCGACCCGGGCGCCGCTCGTGCGCCAGGTGCTCAAGGGCATCCAAACCCTGCACCCTCAGGAGGAGAAGCAGGCCACACCGTTGCAGCTGACCCAGCTGGCGCAGGTCGTGGACTGGCTCGACGGGGCGATCATCGCCGCCCAGGCGCGGAACGCACACGCCGCGGATCTGCGTTATCGACGCGATCGGGCGCTGATCTTGCTCGGCTTCTGGCGGGGATTTCGCGGTGACGAACTGATCCGGCTGCGGATTGAACACCTGCGCCTGGTCCCTGGGGAAGGCATGGTCTGCTTCCTGCCGCACAGCAAAGGCGACCGCCAAGCCCAAGGCAAGACCTACAAAGTACCGGCCCTGTCGCGTCTGTGCCCGGTAGCGGCGACACGGGACTGGCTCGAGGCCGCACAGCTGACTTCCGGCCCGCTGTTTCGGAGCGTCGGTCGCTGGAGCCGGATTGCCGACGCCCCCTTTCATCCGAACAGCTTGATCCGATTGCTCCGGCAGGTGTTCCTGCATGCCGGATTGGCCAACGTCGAGGGCTACAGCAGCCATTCCCTGCGCCGAGGCTTCGCCGGCTGGGCCAATGCGAACGGCTGGGATGTGAAGGCATTGATGGAGTACGTCGGCTGGCGTGACGTGCACTCGGCCATGCGCTACCTCGATGGCGGCGACCCGTTTGCGCGCCAGCGCATCGAGGCGAGCCTGCCACCGCCGGCGTTACCCGCACCCTGACCGAATGAGGCTTCAATGGCGTCGATCGAACGGACCGCGTATCCCCAGTTCAAGCGCAATCCCGTCGTCCGGGAACTGGTCGCCGCCTATACGCCGACCGACGCCGAATTGGCCTTCATCACCGACAATGCTCGCCAACCGGGCCATCGATTGGCGTTGGCACTGCTGCTGAAATCCTTCCAGCGACTGGGCTACTTCCCCGCAATCGATGAAGTGCCCGCTGCGGTCGTCCGGCACCTCCGCAACGCGCTGCGGTACCGGGTCCAGACCAAGCCCGCCGACATCGCGCCGAACAAGCGCTACCGCTATTTCCAGCGCATCCGGGATTATCTTCAGGTTCGGGCTTACGCCGACGGCGGCCTCGACGTGGCCGCCCGCGCCATCCATGAAGCCGCCGCAGTCATGGACAATCCGGCCGACCTGATCAACGTGGCGATCGAACAGCTTGTCCGCGATCGCATCGAACTGCCTGCGTTTTCCGCGCTGGATCGCCTGGGGCGCCGGATTCGCACCTTGGTCAATGGCCGTTACTTCGCCCTCATCGACGCGCGGTTGACGTCGGAGGAGAAGCAACGGCTGGACGATCTGCTGGTCGTCACCGACGCTCGCATCAAGAGCCCGCTGCAGGCCATCAAGCGGTTGCCAAAACGCTCCTCGCTGCAGCACTTCCAGGAACTAATCGACCATATCGCGGCGTTGGACGAACTGGTCAGCAGCGAACTGCATCTGGCGGACGTACCGGAACTCAAGCGCAAGCACTTCGCGGCCGAAGCCCGGGTGCTGGACGCTGCCGAGTTGCGCGACTTCGGCCCGGCCAAGCGACACGCGCTACTGCTGTGCCTGATCCATCGCGCCCGGGTGCAAACCCGCGATGACCTGGCGGAGATGTTCATCAAACGCATGGGCAACCTCCATAACCGCGGCAAAGAGGAACTGGAGCGACTACGTGCGCGCTATCGCGAGAAGACCGAGGCCATCGTCGCCACGATGTCGGATGTGATCCAGGTGCTCGACCGTCACCCGGGCGACACCGATGCGGGGCGGGAAATTCGCCGGTTGGTCAGCACACGCGGGGGCGTTCAGACCCTGCAGGCCGATTGCGACGCGATCGCCGCACCCAGCGGCGACAACCATCTACCACTGCTCTGGCCGTTCTATAAAAGCCACCGCGCCACCATCCTGCGCATGGTGCGCATGCTGGACCTGGAATCCACCACCGAAGACCGTTCCTTGATCAACGCGATCGAACTGATCCTGTCGCAGGAGCGCGCCCGCGGCGACTGGCTCGACGAACCGGTCGATCTGGCGTTCACGACCCAGCTTTGGCGGAAGACCATCACCCATCGCACCGAGCAGGGCGAGGAGCGCATTCGCCGCCGTCTGTTCGAGGTATGCGTGTTCTCGTCGCTGGCGAACGAGCTCAAATCCGGTGACGTGGCCGTGCGTGGTTCGGAAACCTACGCCGATTACCGCGAACAGCTGCTGCCCTGGGAGCAATGCGAACCGCTGCTGGACGACTACTGCCGCCAGGTGGGCTTGCCGACCTCTGCGGTGGGATTCGTCAATGCCTTGCAGTCCAAACTGATACAAGTCGCGGACCTGACCGATCAGGGTTACCTGGAGAACGGCCAGGTGATCATCGGCGACGACGGGTTGCCGGTACTCAAGCGCCACAAGGCCAAGGACATGAGCAGCGGTGCCCGCGCTTTGGAAACCGCGATTCTTGCTCGCCTGCGCGAACGCAGCGTCATCGAGATCCTGTGCGACGTGGCCCACTGGACCCGCTGGCCACGGCATTTCGGACCGCTGTCCGGATCCGACACCAAGATCGACCAGCCCACCGAACGCTACGTGCTGACGGCATTCACCTACGGCTGCAACCTCGGCCCGGCCCAGGCCGCCCGGCACCTCCGTGGCGCCGCTTCCGCGCACATGCTGTCGTTCGTCAATCGTCGTCACGTGGATGCGAACAAGCTGGCAGCGGCCTGCCGCGACGTCATCAACAGTTACGCCGGCCTGCAGCTTCCCAAATTCTGGGGCGATGGCAAGCGTGCCGCAGCCGACGGTACCAAGTACGACCTGTACGACCAGAATCTGTTGGCGTCGTACCACATCCGCTATGGCGGCTACGGTGGCATTGCCTATCATCACGTCTCGGACACCTATGTGGCGCTCTTCAGTCACTTCATTCCGTGCGGCGTCTGGGAAGCGGTGTACATCATCGACGGACTGCTGAAGAACACTTCCGACATCCAGCCCGACACCGTTCACGCCGATACCCAAGGTCAGTCGCTGCCGGTCTTCGGGCTATCGCACCTGTTGGGCATCCAGCTGATGCCGCGCATCCGCAACTGGCGCGATTATCGGTTCTTCCGTCCGGACGAGGACAGCCGCTACGAGCACATCGATGCGCTGTTCCGGGAGGACATGGACTGGGACCTGATCGAGACCCACTGGAAGGATCTGATGCAGGTGGTGCTGTCGATCAAGTCCGGCAAGATCGCCGCCTCGACGCTGCTGCGAAAACTGGGTAACTACAGCCGCAAGAATCGCCTGTACCAAGCCTTCCGGGCGCTTGGCGCCGCAGTGCGCACGTTGTTCCTGCTGCAATACATTTCTGACCGCGAACTGCGTGAGCAGATCACGGCCTCCACCAACAAGGTCGAAGCCTATAACGGGTTCTCCAAGTATTTCTTCTTCGGTGGAGAGGGCGTCATTGCCGATAACGATCCCCTCGAACAAGAGAAGGCGGTCAAGTACAACGACCTAGTCGCCAACGCCGTCATCTTTCATAACGTGGTCGAACAGACCCGCATCATCAAGACGCTGATGCGAGCAGGTTGGAAGATCACCCCGGAGGACGTGGCTGCACTCAGCCCCTACGTGACCAGCCACGTGAAGCGCTTCGGCGATTACCTGATCGACGTGGACGCTCTTCCGGAACCGTACGAAATCGAATTGGCCTTGGCCGCGTAGCGTGGGTCAACTTGTACTGCCGCAGCAGGGGCTGTGTTGCTGGATGGGCGGGCACGGCACCGTGCCGTAGGAACAGAACACACAGCAATCGCCTTCCTTGGGGCGCAGCAGAGTATGGCAAGCCGTGCACTCGTAGAAGAATTGACACGCCGTGGTGGGCATGGTCTCGGTCGCCTGGTGCCCGCATGCCGGGCATGCCAGCGTGCTTTGCAACTTCACCTCAGCCACCGTTCGCGTCCGCCTTGGCGGTGGCCGGAAAGCCAGCATCGGTGATGGCCTTCGCGATGGCGGCCGCGTCGGTGCGCTCGGCATCGAAGGTCACGGTCACGGTGGCGCCCTGAGTGTCGACACGGCGCGCCGTCACGCCCGGCACGTTGTCCAACGCCTTTTCGATCGTGATGCTGCACGCCGGGCAGGTCATGTTTTTCACTTGTAGGACAACTTGCTTTGGGGTAGCCGCCCAAGCCAGGCCCATCCATGCCGTGAATACCAAACCGAGAAGGATCTTGCGCATGGAGACTCCTACAGGAACCAGCCGATGTAATAAGGGAAGAGCAGCAGCATCGCGATCAATCCTGTGGCAATCCATAACCAGCGCCGACGGCGTCGCAATTGCATCGGATCGACGCAGGCTCCGTCGTTCCGGCAACGTGACGCCGGGCGATACAGCGTCCAGAACGCCCAGCCCAGGCACGCCAGCGTGGCAACGCTGAACCAGGGACGCCACGCATCCAAGGCGGTGAGGTTGGCGATCCAGGCCCCGCTGACACCCATCAGGACCAGCACCAAGGGCACGACACAACACACGGACGCGCCAATAGCCGCGACCGCGGCGCCCAAGAGGGCAGGTAAGGAGGACTGTGCGGGACGTTGGGCCATACCCGCATGTTAATCTCCGTACCTGAGTACGGAGTCAAGCCGATGGCCACCCACGTAATGACGATCAGTCGGCTGGCCGCGGCCGCTGGTGTGCATATCGAAACGGTCCGTTATTACCAGCGGCGAGGCCTGCTGCCGGAGCCTGAGCGCCCAATGGGCAGCGTGCGCCGGTACGGCCCCAACGAAGTCGGCCGGCTTCAGTTCATCCGTCGAGCACAGACGATGGGATTCAGTCTCGACGAGATAGCGGGGCTGCTGGAGGTCAAAGGCCAGCGCGCCTGCGAGCAGACGCGGCAGCTGACCGAACAGAAATTGGCCGAGGTGCGCCGACGCCTTGACGAGCTAAGACAATTGGAAGTCGACCTTGAGCATTTGGTGGAGGAGTGTCGCCACGTGGTGACAGGCGCGCCATGCCCGACGCTCGATCTGTTGGCGCAACCAGTCGAGAAGAAAAATATCGGCTAACTCATTACCCTGAAAGAATTATTTGAGTTTTGTGGGGCATTTTTACACGTATCTCGGCTGAACCCCTTCGCCGCCAGCACGCCCATGGCCTGGCCCTGGGCACTGCCCCCGTTCTTGTACTCATGCGCTTCATCAGCGATGAGCAGGTCGAACGTACCTTGCGGCAAGTACCTCTTGATGAACTCCGAGGGTTGATAACCGCCCTCGCCAAAGCCGAACTCCATGTTGGCCATCGCACGTTCCATGCGCGTGGCTTGACGGTCGGAAAACACCAGCTCGCCGTTGCCATCCATGAGGTTGATGAACTCGTGGATGTTGTCGCCCAGCATCGAGGCCAGGAAGCCGTCACCGAACTTCTGCATCAGCTTCTGCGCAGTGACTTCCCCGATGGTCGGGATGCGCTTCAGGGCTTTGAGGACGGCCGAGGACTGGTCGCTGCCGGACAGGCTGCGCGGGCGGATCAGCGTCCACAGGGGCGCAGCGCAATGGCTGCACTTCCTGCGGTACTCCTCGGCTTCGAGCGCGACCGGGTTGACCGGCTCGCCGTCGAGGTCGGTGATGACCGTGCCGCAGTCCGGGCAGGCCGCCACGTCGCCGTGGCGGGTGCGCCGCTGGGTGAAGACGGGCTTCCAGTGGAAACCCATCCGCATCCTGACGCGCCCCAGGACGAAGAACTCCTGGCCCGTGGGCTGCACGCCCAACTGCTCACGCAGCTTGAGGAGCTTGACGAGCGTATCCGGCCCATTGAGCACCCATACCTTGGCGCCGGCCACCGTCTCCTGGATCTCCCGCCGCCACTTGTAAACCAAGTGCGGTGGCGACAGGACCAGAGTGCGGCGGTAGCCTTCGGCGTTGAGCACGGCGGCCGCGGCGATGCCAACGGTCGTCTTACCACAGCCCATCTCGCCATTGACGATCGCGGCGCGTTCGCCACGGTCGATCAGCAGCTCGGCGGCGGCGTGGACGACTTCGGCCTGGGCCGGGAACAGCTTGCGTTTGAGGCTGGCGACGATGAGCTGCCGGTGCGCCTGCGGTTGGCCGGTATAGACAGGCGGGTTGGCGCTGTTGAGGGCGTCGAGCAGTTCGTCGCCGAACTCGCCGACGAAATCCTGAAGGCTCAGGGTCAGAGGGGATGATTCCGCGTCGAGCAGTTCGCCCTGTACGGGCGCGGCGTCAGCGGCAGTGGTTTCGAGATCGAAGGACATTGTGATGCTCCAATGAAAAATGGGGCATGCACCACCCCCAGCGGGGCAATGGCATGCCCCGTGGTGGGAAGGAAATCGGCGCGCGGCCGAAGGTGGTTGAAGATGCTGGCCTGAGTGGCCTGCGGGTGAACCGTGCTCAGTCTTCGGACGGCAGCACGATGGCAGTGACGCTGCGCCCCGCATCGGTGATGATGCGAATGGCGAGTCCCGGGTGGATCACATAGTGCGATTCCAGCGACGCGCCCGATTGAAGTGCAACGCCGTTGGCGTGCCATTGGCAGACGTTGACGTCACCCCAGTCGCCACGGGTGTGGCGCCTGAAGTACGGAATCGGGTCCAGGCGACCCGCGCGGACAAGGCGATCAATGCCTCGGCTGAAGATGAGCGCCCCGATGGGGAACGCCAGCCTCTGGCAGTAGGTTTCGATGCGATGCGATGCCATGGGCTCCTCCTTGAAAGGCTATTGAGCCACGACACCCCTGGCGGAGTGAAGTGGCTCCGTCAAGTGGATGGGATGACGAGGCGGCGCCTTCAGATCAGGTCGCGCTCTTCGGGAAGCTGGACCACCGTGGTCTGGTGGTCTTCGCTGGTCTTCACGAGCAACACCAGTTCCGGCGTGATCCGGTACTGGGAGATCATCAGGTTGTCCTGTTGGATTGCGACGTCGTTGGCTTGGCGGGTGGCCTCATCGATCTCGCCCCAGTCCCCGCGCACATGGCGCTGGACATAGGCCAAGGGGTCGATCAGGCCTCGCCGAGCCAGCCAATGCACCTTCTCGCTCAACTTCAACGTACTCGGTGCGAACAAGGGTTGCTTGCGCGGCGCAGGCCGCTTGAACGGATTGGGGAACATGGTGTTTCTCCTTCGATGTGGTACAGCAGGACGGCAGCGCGTCCGGTGGATCAGCGAATGGTCAGCACCTCGCCCCTTGTCGGGGAGCCAGGCGTCATGTCCCACGCGCGGATAACGGGCACAAACTTGTCGGTGAGGATGCGTGTCTCGGCGATGGAGCCGTCTTCGCGTTCGGTGAATTCCCGCTGGAGCGTCTTGTCCTTGTGGGTGTCACCTTTGACGACGAGCACGCGCCCCGTCTGGGAGCGCACGACGCCGGAGATCGCGCCCGCGGCCAGAGCCAGGGCGAGATGCCAGTGGGACAAGGCCCGCGCCGGTGGACGCAGCGACTGCTGCGCGGTCCCCAAGTGCGTGTCCAGCGACGGCCAAAGGCCTTGCAGCCGGCCAACCTCGTCGGCGAACTGTTCGGGCTCCATCGTCACGCGGAAGAAATGCTCCGGCTCGGCCGGACTGGCGGGGACGATGTACGGCAGGAACGGCCATTCGCTCGGCAGTTCCTCGGCTTCGACTTCGCCAAGCCCAACCTGCAGCAGCAGATTGCGCACGGCCTTGACGCCATCGGGTGCCAGCTCCCGCTGACGGACCCGGCGGCCGAAGATCACCACCTGCTTGAACTGCGTTTCCACCGCTCGGTAGATACGCAGATCGGTGTAGTGGCGCGTCAACCAGCCGACCAGCTCCGCGTCGAGCACGTAGCCGGGGACGATGAAGACCAGCACGCCGCTGTATTGCAACAGCGACAGCGAACGCTGATAGAACAGCTTTTCGAGGCGGGCACGGCCCTGGCCCTGATAGCCGATGTTGCCGTTGACGTCCTTGGACAGGTCGCCATACGGTGGATTCAGCCACAGTAGTCCGAAGGACTGCTTGGAGATCATCGTGTCCATCAGGTCCGCGTGCAGGCAGTGATCGACCAGGCCGCGGGCATGGCGCGCCCGCTCGGCGTCGAATTCGACGGCGAACGCCTTGGCCTGTTCGCGCCCGAGGGCATGAGAGGCTTCGGCGATTGCCACGCCTTCACCGGCGCAGGGATCGAGGATGCACATCGGCCCGTCGCTGGGCATCAGTGCGTTGAGGGCTCTTTCGAGCGTGGGTTCGTCGGTCGGGTAGTACCCATTTTTGGCGAAATTGCGGGCGAGCCGCGGGAACATGAGAGCCATGGAAGTCTCCTGGTTGGCGGGGATGAATGACGGAAGCACGCCAAGGCGTGCCTCCGAGGGTGGGTCAAGCCGCCACCGCTTCCGGCGTCCAAATCTTGGCCGGATAGGGATAGGCGGTGAGCGCGTCACTGCGGATCAGGGAGCCCAGCGCCAAGCTCAGCGCCGGCACGTCGATGGCGAGCCGATGGCCTTCCAGCGGCCCGAGGGCGGACGGAAGGCGGGCCAGCATCTCGCGGCTTTGCAGCAGTTCCAGCACGGTCTCGCGCCAGTGGTCGAGCAGCGGCAACGGGCAGGTGTCCCGCACCAGCATCCACAGGCGGTCAAGCCGGTGGGCGCTGTCACGTGGCAGCAGTGCCAATGCGCTGGCGTTGGCCTTGTCGGGCTTGACGCAGCGCCGGTCGAACAGCCACACGTTGGACAGCGAACCGAACAGCGTTCGCCGGTAGGCGCGCGTGATGCGCTTTTCCAGGCGATCGACGTTGCCGATGAATACCGGGACGCTGCCGCCCTGGTCGGTGATGACGTGGAACTGGTCCAGTCCCTGCTCGTCGCGCCCGAGGGTCAGGCGTGCAAGGAACTGCTGGACGGCGGTGTCGCGCGCCCAGATGGACAGGAAGATCAGGTTGCCCTGGTCATCGCCGACGCAAGCGTCGGCCATAACGTCCGGGCATTCGTCGATGTGGAACAGCGTGGTGGATGAAGTGTGTGCGTGCATGGTGGTGTCCTCGATGAAATGAGGGGCAGCACCGCCCGCAGGGGCAGCGAATGCCCCGTTAGGGATGAAGGAATGCGGATAAGGTGTTCGATCCGCTTGGGCGTTCAGAACGTCTGTTCGGTGAACGAGCCGTCGGCCTGATGCTTGACTACACGGTTGCCAACGTTGCCCTCGCAGTCCTGTTGGACTTCGGTGAACATGCTTTCGGGCACGTCGATGTGGAAATGGCGCAGGACCACTCGGTAGTAGTCCAGGTAGTGGTTGAACGGGTCGCTCTCGTGCAGGTTGCTGTACAAGAAGTCGTCGCTCTCGACCTTCGCGGTATCGTCGATCAGCTCGGCCGGCTTTTCGATGAATAGGAAGAAGTAATTTGCCGGCCGGTCCCAGCCCAGTACGACGGTGATGGGAAAGCCCTTGTGAACGGTGTCGAAGTAGTGCCGACTCATGGTGATGTCCTCGGTGAATCGGAAACAGCACCGCCCCTGAGGCAGGTGCTGCCCCAAGGGGTGGAGAAAAGCCGCGCAAGCGGCGATGACGTGTGCCGGACCTCAGTAGTCCGAATCGCAACCGGACGGGCAATAACCCAGTTCGATTCCGTGCGAGCAGTAGCCGTTTTCGGCGTTCCAGTCCTGGGTTTCCTGCCTTTCGGCCGGTGTGGCGTAGCCCCATTCCTGTGCGATCTGCAGCGCCTGTGCGCGTTGCTCTTCCGGCAATCGACTGGCTTGCGCGTCGATCTCCGAACTGAAAAGCGTGACCCAGTGGTCCCAGGACAGGCCACAACCACGCTGGGCGTGCTCGGCGGCTGTCTTGCAAACAGCTCGCCACGCGGGTTCACCCAGCGAAGAACGGGGTGTATCGCAATCGATGGTGGACATGATGGAGACCTCCAGAAGAAAGCCGGGGGCCTCCCCGCATAGGGAAAGAGCCCCGGCGGGTGGATGAAGAACACCGCGCATGCGGTGTCTGCGATCACGCAGGTTGCAGTTCGGCCTGGCGGCTCCACTCCTGCGTTTTGAAGTCCAGCGCGTAGCCCAGATCGCCCAGGCGGGCGATCTGCGCGCGCAGGGCGCGGCGGTCGATGGTCGAATCCAATTTCACGGAATCGCCCAGCGGCCAGAGCAAGCCGAACAAAGCAACGTCGCCCTCTTCGGTGCTGCCAGGGGCAGCCGCCGCAGCGGGCGTCGGTGCATCCACACCGAAGGGCGTGGTATCGACCAGCGGGTCCGCCGAGGCCTGCACGGGTGCGGGCTTGGCGGGTCTGGAGGCCTTGGCGGGCTTGGCCGGCGTTTCCGCAGGCTGCGTCCCCAGCTCTTCATCGAGTGGATCGACTTCCTGGGTGGCGAAGCTGCGGGCCTCATCACGACTCAGTTTGTCGATGCCGTTGAGCGTCATGCCGTCGAGGTTTGCGCGCACTTCAAACCGCGCGCCGCCCGCGACCGGATAGGACTTCGCGAAGATGTAGCGAATGACGAAATCCCCGTCGTACTTTCCTTCGGGGTACTGCTCCAACTCCGCGTCTTTAACCGCGAACTCGCCGATGGGGGTAGAAAGGCGCCCAACCGTGAACGGGCCGTTCTTGCCCCGGATGGTCCGCAACGTGAGCTGGCCCGGGACGACGATGGGTAGGGCTGATCTCGTAGGTGCCGATGTGGCTGCCATGATGGTTCTCCTTGGACGAATAGGAAAAAGGCAAGGCCCCGTGAGGGGCCGTGCCGGATCAGAACGAAGCAGCCAATGCCGGCTCCTGCTCCTCGACTGCACATTCGGGCTCGCGCTCGGCGGGCTCGGCAGATTGGTAGGAAACGGCGTCGGCGGCAGTGTCGATGGCGTTGGCGGCTTCGGACGCGGGTGCGTCCTCCGCTGGCGCTGCCTCGGCATGCGCCTGGCTCGTCGGATAGACCTGGGTGCCGTCGATCTTGATCAGACCGATGTGGACCAGCGTCGATTCCAGGCTTGCGGCCGGTTCCCCAGCGTGCTCGCCCTTGGTGCGGATGTACGGATCGATCTTCATGTCGTTCAGACGAAAGGCGATCAGCACCTTGCGATCCCCTTCGATGGCCTGCACGCATCGGCGAACCAGATGCTCGGCTTCAGGGGTGGCGACGATCGTGTCGAAGTACCGATATTCCGGTTCATCGACAGGTCCGGCCAGCGCGGCGATGGAGCACGACAGGAACGGGTCACCATCCTTGGGGGTGACGTCCTTCGGACGGTTGAGGTAGCCGATGCCACGGGTGATCAACTCGTGCTGCTCGATCGAAGCCAGTTCGGCCCGCTCGATCAGCTCGGCCTTGAGCAGTCGCGCCTTGAGGGATGCGGCGGCCTGGCCTTTCTGTTCGCCCTTGTCGCGGATGTAGGCATCGCCCCAGAGGTCGCCGAGGCGAAAGCGCACCAGCGGTCGCTGCTTGGAATCGTCAACGCCGATGTAGCGCTGAACGAGCTTCTTGGCCTCGGCACCCGAGACCTTGACGTCGAAGTAGCGGTAGCTCGGGTCCCTGGCGGGGCCGACCAGCGCGGCGATGGTGCAGGCCAGGAAGGGCTGCGCACGGCGGCCGCCCCTGACGGGCACCTCACGGACACGCTGGAGGTAGCCGATGCCCGAGGTGTGGAGGTCGAAATACGATTTCTCGTTGGAAGTGGTGTTCATGGTGAATCTCCATAGGGAAAAGCGGAGACACACCGAGCCCACGCATGCGGGGAAAGGTGCGTAACCCCGCGGTGGGTTGATAAGGCGAAAGCATCCGCCACCAGGGACTGGTGGCCGCTCGCGGATGGATGCGGTGCGAGCTGGCTCGGTCACGCAGTGGAAACTGCGCCGCAACCTCGAAGACCGATGGTTGCCTGGCATGTCGCTGACAGCGTCAGCAGGCATGGGGTCAGCATGGCCGGGCCTCGCGCGCGCGACAGCAATCAATTGGCATCCGCGCGTTTCCCTTTGTCCACGCAGCCCGGCTCAGCGCAAAAGAAAGCCCCCGGTGTGGGGGGCTGCGAGAGTCGAGTGGCGGTTGCCGCGCTATGCGGGAGGCACCACCTCCAGCGACAGATGTGTGGCGGTGGCCGACAGCATCAGGTCGTCTTCGGTGTGCAGGATGCGCGTGAATACGCCGTCCTTCGGGTCGAAGTACTCCCCGAAGTCGTCGCCGCCCAGTTCGGCGCGCGCCAGTTCCCACCAGTCGTCGAACGGGTCGGTATCCGGGTTGCAGCCGACGGCATAGGCCAGCAGCTTCACACGCCCATCCGGGCGGCGCTCTCCCTGCTCGGCGAGGAAGTACACGCCCTGGTCCTTGACCAGGATGACGCGGCATTGGCTGGCGATGGCCTCGGTCAGCACGGGGCGCAGGTCGGAGCCTTTGAATCGCAGTGACATGGTTGAAATCTCCTATGTGGAATAGAGAAAAGGCCCTCCATCCGCATGGATGGAGGGCCTGTGGGCACATGGCCCATGGGCGAAACTTCGTGGCGGGACCCACGGGTCAGCCGTAGAACCGGCAGGATTCAGTTTCCGGCGTCATGCCGGCACCGCCTGGCGCTGCCGGGTAGCCTTGGCGTCGATCACGCTCACATCGATCAGGCGCCAACGTCCGTCGTCGATGAGTCGCTCCAGCACTTCGCCGAGCATGTCGAAATACACCTCGTCATGCCGATCGACCAATTCGCCGTCGCGATGCAGCTCCACCACGTAGGTGTCGCCGCCTCGGTCGTACAGCACCGTCACCCGGCCCTCGAACTTCGCGGTCGAGACCGTGAAGCTGATCGCCGGAGGCGTCTCGATGATCTTGGACGGCGTCGGATCGACCCAGGTGAAATCCCGGGCACCCGCATCGACCAGCATGTGGGTGATGCGCCGGAAGCCATCGGGCGCCGGCATTTCCTCCAACTGCTGGATGAGCTGACCCAGCTCCATGCACTGCGGCTCGGGAATGGGCAGCTTGGCCGGCGCGGAGCCGAGGATGTGCGTCTTGACGGTGTAGGGAATGCCGTCGGACGTCATCTCGGTGCGCTCTTCCGGCGTGTCCGCCCGCAGCCCATCGAAACGGCGCCGTGCGTAGGGTTGGACATGCACCTTGGCGCCTTCGTCGGGGACGGTGGTCACCAGCTTGGAATCGAGCACAGCGAACTCGCTCGGCTTGAGCTTGACGACGATGGCATCGTCGGTGATGGCGACTACCTTCCCGTCGAAGGGCTGGGGGTCGACGGCGAAGCCCAATGTCGAAGATTGCGGCTGATCGTCGAACACGCGGTACTTGAACGACCGCACGTTGCGGGGCACGTGGCCTGCGACTAGCGAAGGCATCATGGATTTGATGAGGGAACGGTCCATGGGAATCTCCTTGAGGAAGAAACAAGGGATTCCCCGCCCGCAAGGGAGAGGTCCCTTGTGGGTGGTGTGGATGGACGCGGTACGTCCGTGGAAAACATCGACCAGCACGGCTTCCCGTGCTTGCAGCCTTGAAGGTCTTGGCTGCCTGGGCATGTGTCGGCAACGCCGACGAACATGGGGCAAGAATGGCCCGGGAGTAAGCGGCCCGCTTGCAGGAAACGGCACCCCATCGCACCCGCTTTCCAGCGCTGCGGGCGAGAAAAAGCCCCTCGAAAGGGGCTTGGGGGTCAGGCTTCGTACACGAAGTAGTGTTCTCGCTGACGCGGGAAGAACACGTGCTTCCACGTGTCGCCGCTTGTGTTGCCACCGTCGAATACGACCATTTCGTAGTCGTCAATGTCGGTGTCCACCAGATCGGCGCTGTCGATATGGCGCATGTGCAGCGTACCGCTCATGCGCTCGAACACCAGGATCTGGCCGATGGCGTCGTCCTGGCTCATGGCGTTGACGCAGGCTCCAAGCTGATTCTCGAAGTCGGGCGTGGGCAAGATGAGATCGGGGAACATGAGATTGCTCCTATGGAATTGAACCAGCCCGGCTCCTGGTGGGAGGCGGGCTGGCATATGGGGGATAAAGGGGAAGGCTTGCGCGTCGCGTGTCTGCTAGGTCTCGGCCAGTGGCAAGCCCAGTAGCGCGGGTGCGTCGGCATCGAGGATGAGGATGCGCACATCTGCCTGGCCGGCCAGTTCAAGGATGTTCGCCAGGTCGTCAGGCATGCCCTTGTCGCGGTGCTCCTGTCGAAGCTGCTCAGCACTGATGCCCTCGGCATATTCCAGGTTCTTGTCTGTCCAGGGCGTGGAGATCAGCTTGACGCCAATCGCCGGGCTGTACGGAACCCGAAAGGCGATGAACAGAAAAGCCTCCGGCGTGGCGAGGTCTGCCAGGTTGGCGAGGTACTGGCCGGTTTCCTGGCAGATGTGCGCGCTGCTGACTTCCCAGCACCGGCTGTAATAGCCGGTCTCGAAACTCAACCGCTGCACCACGTCTCGCGCGGCTTCGGCCGAATAGGTATCACCGACATGGACCGGGCGGCCGTCGAGGTCGTCGCCATGGATGGCATAGACCACGGCGCCCACCACGCCTTCGCCGTTGATGCCTTCAACAGCATCACATTCAGCAATCAGCTCGTCGCTGATGGCGTCAGTGCCGCTTTTGATCAACGCGAAGTCGCTGGTGACGATGCAAGGCGATGAGATCAGGTCGTTGTCGGAAAGATGCGCTTGGCTCGTGTGGATGGATCGCCAGACATGCGGGCTTCCGTCCCCGTAGCAGATGCACAGCGTTCGGACGACTCTCAGATTCCAGTAGCCGCGTACAAAGGGATTGGGATTCTGGGTCATGGAATTTCTCCAGATTGAATAATGGAGCCAATTCCCGCCACCGGGAATTGAACCCCGGTGGGTTGAAAGTGGAAAAAGCGTCAGGCGGCACTGATCGAGGGCTTTGGGCCAATCGGCGCAGGCTGACGGAAGAAAAATCGAGGGACATGGCCGCGTGGACGCATGTCCCTCATGGGCAGTGAACAAAAAGACGGTGGTATGCCGCAGACCGGCTCACCAACCGCTGTAGTTCACCAACAGATCGGCGATGACCTTGCGGCGTTGCAGATCGAGACCATCGAAGTCCGACAGTCCTTGGAAGTGGCAGCGCTTGAGCATGGCACCGCCCTCGCGCGCGTTGTAGAAGCTGAACATGGCGGACAGGAACATGCGTTCCCCGCTGCTCAGGACGCCGAGTGCGTCGTTGGCACGCAGCATGTCGGGACGCAGATCCCACTTGCTCTTTGCCTGGTTCAGGCCTTCGCGCGTGCCGTCGCCAAACCATTGCGGGCCTGCGATCTCGACGCCGCGCTTCCAGACCTCGAAGAAGGCTTGGGGCGCGGCGGCGAAATGCTGCTCTTCCCGCATGATCTGATCGACGACTTCCTGGGGCAAAAGCTGGTTCATGACGTGGTTCCTCCAGTTGGATCAGGGTGTGGCGAGCTGGGACCCGCCGCCTCTTTCGAGGGCACGTTGAGCCGCGGCATAGCTGCGGAAGTACTGGCAGGATTCCCGCGAAACGGGACCTTCTGTATCGCGCGTGCCGATGTAGTGGCCGGCGGCGCTATGCAGGATTTCGAGCGGCAGGAACTTGCCGCAATGGATCAAGGCCAACTGGCCGAAAGAGGCTTGCTGGGACATGGACGGGCTCCTTGGAAAAAGCGGGGCCTCGTCCCTCACGGGATGGCAGCTCCCGCACGCGGTTGAGAAAAAAGCATCGGCGTCACGGGTGACGCGCGTCCGCAGACTCGATGCGATGGCGGACTGGCGGGTAGCGCGGAAAGAATCCGCGGCAGCCTGGAAACTCTGGCTGCTGGCATGGTGCTGACGAATCAGCGACACATGCGGGCAGCTTCATGCGCGAGGCGAGCCGCGTCAGCCGGAAATCGGCATTTGCAACAGCCCCGATTGGCGAACGCGGAAAAAAGAAAGCCCCGCAATAAGTGCGGGGCTGTCAGGAGGATGAGGCGAAACTGGGTCAGCGAGGCCTGTCGCCCAGTACATGCTGCTTCCACAGGGCGAATGCCTCGTCCGGTCCCAGCTCTGCGAGGATGACGATGGGCTGGCCCCGACGGGCACGCAGCGATGCGAAATACGCTGGCCGGTCGGCGATGGCGTTGAGCTTGATGCCCTTTAGGAACAGCAACTGGCGGGGGCGAACTTTGGTGGTAACGCAGGCATGATTGCGCTTGTTTGGGGCAAAAGGGCCAGCGAAGCGGGCGGACACGGCCAGAAAACCGCGACGAACTACTTGTACTTGCCAGGCGAGGCGAACGGGTGACATCAGCATATCGCTATGCGGTAAAGAAGACCGTCCTAAAGCTTGCAGGATCCCGGCATAGCTTCATCATCACCTCTCCGTGACGGCTCATTGGAACGAAAAAGGCCAGCATCGCCGTGATGGACTTTCATAATTGCCAGGTCAACTGGCTTGCGTGCTGTTTATTCACAGCAAGGCATTGCGACGTCGTTGCAGCAATCGCCGCCATCGCAACAGGGCGTTGCAGCAAAAGCGGCGGTGGGCGCTAGCATGAGGGCCAAGCCGCGGCCGCTCATGCTGGGGGCCGTTCTCTTCAGATTGGTGTCCTGCACCGTGTGCATTGCGAATTTCCGGATCGTCCCAATGTCACTGGGACTCCTTTGTGGCGGCCGGGTTCTCCACGCTCATGAACGACTGGGCCACCAGCGCGATCGCCCCGCCCACGATGGCCATGTCAGCGATGTTGAAGGCGGGCCAGTGCCAGCCGTGCAGGTGAAAGTCGATGTAGTCGATAACGTGCCCGCGCGTGGCGCGGTCGAACGCGTTGCCCAATGCGCCGCCCAGAATGAGGCTGTACGAAAGGCCTTCCGTTTTGCGCAGCGGCCGGGAGAGCAGCCATGCGAGCCATGCCGATATTGCGAACGCGATCGCCAGAAAAAACCACCGCTGCCAGCCGCCCGCGCCAGCAAGGAAGCTGAACGCCGCGCCGGGATTGAGAGCGTGAACTAGGTTGAAGAATGACGCCACCTCGTGCGACCAACCCAAGGGAGTTGTCGCGTCAATGTAGCTCTTAGCTGCCTGATCGCCGGCGAATATAACGATCGCGAGTGAGTACCACTGCGTCTTGCGAAGAGATGGTTCATCCATTGTTCATGCCGCCTTGAACTTCAGGAGGCGCAGCCCATTGACGACAACCAAAAGACTTGCCCCCATGTCAGCGAACACAGCCATCCACATGGTGGCATGCCCTGTGAACGTCAACGCAAGGAACACCGCCTTGATGCCAAGGGCCAGAACGATGTTCTGCGTGAGGATCGCCGCAGTGCTACGCGACAGCCGGATGAAGGCGGGGATCTTGCGCAGGTCGTCGTCCATCAGGGCGACGTCGGCTGTTTCGATCGCGGTGTCGGTGCCGGCCGCGCCCATGGCGAAGCCGATGTCGGCACGGGCGAGCGCGGGCGAATCGTTGATGCCGTCGCCCACCATGCCCACCTGGCCCTCGCCGCCGACCAGGCTTTCGATGGTCTTGAGCTTGTCTTCGGGCAGTTGGTCACCACGGGCTTCAGAGATTCCGACCTGGGCAGCGATGGCCGCGGCCGTGTGCTGGTTGTCCCCCGTCAGCATCAGCGTGCGCACACCCAGCGCCTGCAGGTCGGCCACCGCCTCACGGCTGGTTTCCTTCACGGTGTCGGCCACTGCAAAAATGCCGAGCACGGTCGCATCGTCCATCAGCAGGATCGCTGTCTTGCCTTGGCGCTCCAGGGTCTCCAGCCGAGCCTGGAGCGTCGCTTCGCTCAGGCCCAGCTCCTGGGCGAGCCTGTGGTTGCCCATGTGCAACATGCGCCCGGCGACGCGGCCGCGCACGCCGCGGCCAGGCAGCGCCGCGAAGTCGTCGACCTCGTGCAGCGCGATGCCGTCACGGTTCGCCTTGCGGGCGATGGCCTGAGACACAGGATGGTCCGAGCGTGCCGCGAGGCTTGCGGCCCAGGCGGCAACTTCCTGCGCCTCGCCGATCAGCGGCACGAAGTCGGTCTGCTCGGGCTTGCCATGTGTGAGTGTGCCGGTCTTGTCCAGGGCCAACGCCTTGAGCTTGCGCCCGCCCTCCAGGTAGACGCCACCCTTGATCAGGATGCCGCGTCGGGCGGCAGCGGCCAAGCCGCTGACGATGGTGACCGGCGTGGAGATGACCAGAGCGCAGGGGCAGGCGATCACCAGCAGTACCAGGGCCTTGTAGACCCAGTCAAACCATGCGCCGCCGAAGGCGAGCGGCGGCACGACGGCAACCAGCACGGACACCGCGAACACCGCCGGCGTGTAGACGCGGGCGAACTGGTCGACGAAGCGCTGCGTGGGCGCACGGCTGCCCTGCGCGGACTCCACGGCATGGATGATGCGCGCGAGCGTCGAGTCGCTGGCGCCTGCGGTCACCTTGTATTCGAAAGAGCCGGTCTCATTGATGGTTCCGGCGAAGACCTGGTCACCTTCGGCCTTCTCGACGGGCAGGCTCTCGCCGGTGATGGGCGCCTGGTTGATGGCCGATCGACCCGAGGTGATCAGGCCGTCCAGTGCGATGCGCTCGCCAGGACGCACGCGGACCACCGCGCCCTTTGCGACCTCCTTGGCCGGCAGCTCTGTCCATGAGCCATCGGCCTGCCGCACGGTCGCGGTCTCGGGCGCCAAGTCCATCAGCCCCCGAATGGCGTTGCGGGCGCGGTCCAGCGACTTCGCCTCGATCACTTCCGCCAACGCGAACAGGAACATGACCATGGCGGCCTCCGGCCAGTGGCCGATCGCCATGCCGCCGGTGACCGCGATGGCCATCAGGGCGTTCATGTTCAGGTTGAGGTTCTTCAGCGCGATCCAGCCCTTCTTGTAGGTGCTGAGGCCGCCGGTGAAGATCGAAACCAGTGCCAGCACGATCACGGCCCAATGATTGCCGTCGTTGACCCAGTACACGCCTTCGGCGGCCACCGCCGCAACGCCCGAAACCGCCATCGGCCACCAATTGGTCTTGTGCGCGGCCACCGGGGCATCGCGCGGCTCATCAGTCCTCTGGACCTCGGCTTCCATGCCCAGCGATTCGATGGCTTCGACTGCCGGCTTGATCGCGTCGGGTGTGTGCCGAACCGTGAGCGTGCGCTGCATCAGGTTGAAATCCATTCCCTGCACGCCCGGCATGCCTTGCAGCTTGCCGCGGATCAGACTTTCCTCGGTCGGACAGTCCATCTTCGCGATGCGAAGTACCGTGGTGGCTGTCTGCATGTCCTGCCGCGCAGCCTGCATTCCAATGGAAGCAAGCGCCTTCTCGATCGGCGCTGAGGTCGCCAGCGTGTGCTGGACTCCCAGCACACGCTGCATCAGATTGAAGTCGAGCGCGGTCACACCCGGCAGCTTGCCCAGCCGGTCGCGGATCAGCGCTTCTTCCGTCGGGCAATCCATGTTCTCGATCCGGTACGTCACCCGCTCGCCGATCGGCGGCGCGGAAACGGCAGCGGTTGGTTGCTGCTGCAGGGCCGAGGATGGGATCACAGCCGCGGCTTCGATCGGCCCCGTGTGGCCGAAGGTCTGCTCCTTGGCGCGCATGCCGATCGAGGCCAGGACCTGCTCCATCTGCGCGCGTGCCTGAGCGAGGTGTTTCACCGACAGGGTGCGCTCAGCGAGGTCGAAGTCGAGGTCCTGAATTCCCTCGACTGCCCCGAGGTGCGAGCGGATGAGTTTCTCCTCGCTCGGGCAGTCCATGTTCTCGATGCGGTAGGTGGTCGACACGGCGGCGTCTCGGACAGCCTGAGCCTTCATGCCCACCGAATTCAGCGCTTGCTCCAAGGCATCGGCCGAGACTTCGCGGTGCGAAATGGTCAACAAACGCTGCGGAAGATCGAACAGGAGCCGCTCGACACCGGGCATGCCCTCCAGCGTTCGCCGCACCAGTGCTTCCTCATTGCGGCAATCCATGTTGCTCACGTGGAAAACGGTGGTTTCAGTGCTGGCCTGCTCACTGGCGCACGCCGTCTGTTGGCCATTGCCGCCGGAGCAGGCGCATGGGCTGGAAGGTTCTTTGTTCATAGATCGCTCTTCATTGACAAGGTTTTCCCCGGATGCCATCATTAGAAAACCTCTAGTAGATATAGAGTCAAGTTTTTTATAGGAAGCAACCATGATGCGGATCGGTGAACTGGGCAAGAAGGCAGATTGCTTGGTGCAGACCGTGCGCTTTTACGAGTCAGAAGGCTTGCTGCCCGAGCCTGCACGTAGCGAGGGCAACTTCAGGCTCTATGACGAAGTCCATTTGCAGCGCTTGCTGTTCATCCGCCGCTGCCGGGCGAAGGACATGACGCTGGATGAGATCCGTCAACTGCTGAACTTACGGGATCGGCCAGAGTTGGGCTGCGGCGAGGTGAACGCGCTGGTCGACGCTCATATCGCGCAAGTGCGGACCAAGATGAAGGAATTGCGCGCCTTGGAGCGCGAGTTAATGGATCTGCGACGCTCCTGCGATAGCGCCCGAACCTCGCGCGAGTGCGGCATTCTCAACAGCTTGGCCGAGCCCGCCTGAAGCTCGAGCGTGTCATCGGTGCTGGAAGTGATCGGGTCCAGTTCTGAGAGCCACGTGCCGCGCTCCATCATGCGAAAGCGCGCGGTTCTGACGTTTTGAGACGGCGTGCGACCGAGGGCGTGGCCCACAGGAGCCAGCGCGAGCCGGACGACCTGCGCGCCGCAATCTCCGCCACCTTACGGGTTCTCCAGGCCAGACCGAGCATCGCGGCGTGGCTGCGCAGGTGCAGGTGCAGGCCAAGGTAGCAGTGCGCCACGACGCGGCCCGACTCATGGGCACGCCACGCAACTCGCGATCGCTTCGCAAGAAGCCGCAAGGCCCGACTCGCGCAAGAATGCGACGTGGGCAAGATCGTATAGCCAGCAGCGCAAGCGTTTGCCGCTGCTGGCCGGCTCCGGAAGGGATAGACAAGCTGCGGGCCGTAGTCCATTGGAAAGTCCATCTTTCTTGAGTGTCACTCTTTGGCGCCCAGCGTGTGCTTTTGCGACCGGAAAGCGCTGAACAAGTGGCCCCCGGGCATCCAGAAATCGCCGTAGTTGACTTGGGCGTCTTCGTGCTCACGCTTGTGATGCCAGCGATGGGCTTCAGCCACCCCGATCAACAATCCCAACGGCCCGACCCGGTATCCCAGATTGGAGTGCTGGAAGGCCAGATGCACGACCAAGAAGCCGAGCCATGCGCCGACGGCCAACCACAGCTTGGAACGCCGCTACTGGCTCAACGGGGAGTGGAAAGGCCGCCCGCCCTCTAGCAAGGCGGCACAAGCGAGCGCGACGATCACTGTGAGTAGCTCCGTCGGAAAAGACGGCCGGCCGGTCGCGAGCTCGCCGAAGAGCACAACCGCAGTGGCGCCACGGATCAGTGGATAGCAGCCATACCGGATGACAGTCGCAATGAAGGGGGCGCATTGGTGCTCATCTGTTCTGTCCTAAAGCTCTGACTGGATTGGAAAACCTTCTAGCTACGGTAGAGTCAAGGGCGTCCGGGAAGACCCTGTGGCAAGTTCGTTGCATCTGCGCCTTGACTCTCCAGCCGCTACAGGCTTCAGCATCCATCGATTTGGAAGGAACAATGCATGGCTGAAAACCACAGAAATCACGAAAACGACGAGTTGGGCCGCCTAGATGCGAGCGATGCGAAGGACCGAAAGATTCTTCTGACTGTGTTGCTGATCAACCTGACGCAGTCCGCCGCCGGCATTGCCCTTGGCATCTGGGCTGGCTCTACGGCGCTGATGGGCGCCGGGTTGGACAACCTCGCCGATGCGTCGGTCTATGCGGTTAGCCTGTATGCCGTCGGTCGTGCGGCAACGGTCAAGGTGGGCGCGGCCCGCTTGTCGGGTTTCTTGCTAATCGGCCTGGCCGCGCTGCTGCTGTTGGAAGTCCTACGCCGCTTCGCTGGAGGGGAAGAGCCTGTCGGCCCAGCCATGATGGCCATGGCCGCGCTGAACGCGGCTTTGAACCTAGTGTGCCTCAGACTACTGCGCCGCCATCGCGGGGAAGATGTGAACTTCAAGGCGTCAGCGATCTTTACCAGCAACGACTCCATCGTCAATGGTGCGATTGTGCTGTCCGGGGTGCTGGTGATGGGGTTCGGGTCGAACATCCCGGATCTGGTGCTGGGCGTCATCGTGGCCGCAATCGCAGCGAATGGGGGGCGGGAAATCCTGCGCGAAGCATCGGAAACAGCTCGCCGTAAGGCGGGCACATAAGGCATGTTTTCGCCCAGTTCATCCCGAGGTTTACCTCTGCAAAAGAGGTAGTCCAGCCTTTGGGCTACGGCCTCGGCTGCAGCCGAGCGTACCATTGGCGATGGCCGCGCGATAGGCGGGCATGCCGTTCTCGACCTCCGTCTGCCGTACAGCAGCGGTGCGCAAGGTTGAGGGTGCATGTCGTCTCTCCTGTTCGTGTGGCCCAGGCCAATGGCCGGGCCGGGACGTTGATGGGCAGGAGAATGGCGCCGAAGGCCCAACGGCCTTCGGCTCGGGAGAAAAGAGGAACCACCCGTGGGCTGATTGGCAGGCCCGGTCGTCGCTAGAACCGTCTGCTCATCAAGCAATCACACCCGGCCCATGTCGTGGCTGGGGCCGGCATCGTCTGGCGCACATCCGCGCACAAAGGGAGCCCGTTTTTGCACCGGCGGGCACCGGCACCGATTACCGCTGACCACGAAGGGTCTCCCGGTGGCTCGTGCAGCCTGGCAAGCCACCGGGAGACCCTTCGCAGAGGGCGGAAGAAACGCAGATCAACAGAACGCGCGTGGTGCGGCTCGCAGAGAAGCTACCTTCAGGTCCCGCGGCCGGGGACGGCTGGGCGGGACGCGCACACGGATCAAGAAGGCGTTGCGCGCTGGGCGTCCCGCAGGGCATGCGGCGGAGTGCGGGACAGGGGCCACGCCGCCGAAGGCGGGCACGGCTCACGGGGAACGGGGGCGGTCAGGAGCCTTTGCGGCCGCTACGGCGCGGGCGCGAGGCGCCGCGCTTGGAGCTGCCGGATTCGACTGGCAGCGTGCCTTTGCAGTCCGGGTAGCGGCTGCACGACCAGAACGGGCCGCTCTTGCCGCTGCGCTGGCGCGTGGGTGCGCCGCACTGCGGGCATGCCGGCCCTTGGGGAACCTTGATGGACAGGGAGGCGCTGCCGTACTGCGCAATCAACTGCGAAATCCACGCGGCCTGCTTGCCGATGAACACGTCCAGGGTGAGCTGTCCGGCCTCGATCATGTCGAGCGCCTGTTCCCAGACGGCGGTGGTGCCAGGGTCGGCAATCGCCGCAGGCACGGCATCGATCAAAGTGAAAGCCGCATCCGAGGCGCGGATGGCGCGCCCCTTCTTCACGAGGTAGCCGCGAGCGATCAGGCCGCCGATGATGTTGGCCCGCGTCGCTTCGGTGCCGATGCCAACCGTATCCTTGAGCTTCTGCTTCAGGCGGGGATCGGACACCAGCTTGGCGACGCCTTTCATGGACTTGACCAACTCGCCTTGCGTGTACGGTTTGGGCGGCAGCGTCTTGAGTGCCTTGAGATCGACGTCGGCCACCTGGCATGCCAGGCCCTCATACAGTTTCGGCAGCGCGGGCAGCACCTGGGCGCGGACCGCAGTATCGCCCTCGCCATCACCGTCTTCGGCCTGCGGCTCGGCGAGCACCTGGCGCCAACCCGGGATGACAACCTGCTTGCCCGTGGCCGCCAGGTTCTGCCCCCCGCACGAAAACTTGGCCACAGTGCGGTCGAACTCGTGGTGAGGGAGGAACTGCGCCAGGTAATGCGACCGGATGAGCCTGTACACGGCCAGTTCCTTCTCGCTCATGGCGGAGAGCTTCGCCGGTTCGAGCGTCGGGATGATGCCGTGGTGCGCCGTGACCTTGCCATCGTTCCAGGCGCGCGAGCGCTGCGAGCGGTCGAGCTGGCCCATGATCGAGCGCAGCGAGGGATCGGTCTTGAGCAGGCTGTCGAGAACGGTGGGCACTTCGGCAAACATGCTCTCGGGCAGGTAGCCGGAGTCCGAGCGGGGGTACGTCGTGGCCTTGTGCGTCTCGTACAGGGCTTGGGCAATCTCCAAGGTTTCCTGCACGTCCAGCCCAAGCTGCTTGGAACACACTTCCTGCAAGGTGCCCAGGTCGAACGGCAGCGGCGGGCCTTCGCGGACACGCTCAGTCTCCACCGACACGACGTGGGCACTGCCCGCAGCGCGGATCTGCTGCATGGTCTGCTGTGCGACCGGCTGCCGCAGGCAGCGGCCTGCGTCGTCGGTGCACGCATCGGGTGGAACCCATTGCGCGGCGAAAGTCGAACCGCCTGCGAACAGGGACACGGCGATGGCCCAGTATGGTACGGACACGAAGCGCGCGATCTCGCGGTCGCGGTCCACAACGAGCTTGAGCGTCGGGGTCTGTACGCGGCCGACCGACAGCACGCCGTCGTAACCCGCCTGTCGCCCCAGCACCGTGAACAGCCGGCTCAGGTTCATGCCCACGAGCCAATCCGCACGGGAGCGCGCCAGCGCCGAGTGGTACATCGAAAGCGTCTCGGCCGAAGGCCGCAGCTTGCCCAGTGCCGCCCGAATGGACGCATCGTTGAGCGCCGACAGCCACAGGCGTTCGATGGGGCCGCGGTAGCCGCAAAGCTCCACGATCTCGCGGGCGATCAATTCGCCCTCGCGGTCGGCATCGGTGGCGATAACCAGGTGAGTCGCCTTCGCCAAGAGCGCCTTGACGACCTTGAATTGCGTGGCGGTCTTCGGTTTGACCTCGACCCGCCAGTGCTGGGGAATGATGGGCAACTGCTCAACGGACCATCGTTTGAGCTGCTCGTCGTAGGCCTCGGGCGGCGCCGCCTCCACGAGATGGCCGATGCACCAGGTGACCGTGACGCCGGAACCGTTGAGGCAGCCTTCACCGCGCTGCGTGGCGCCGAGAATCCGGCCAATGTCTTTGCCCTGGGAGGGCTTCTCGCACAAGAACAGCCGCATATCCGTCCATCCCGATTCCTGTTGTTCATGGAGTTGCTGGGATCGAGGATGCCGAGCGCAGCCCCTGGCAGCAGCAAACAAGCCGCATGCGGCAGCGACCGCTTTCACGCCGATGAAATGGCGAGTGCGGGGAAGGTGCGTGGCCGGAAGTGTGCGGGCCGAGAGCCGCGATTTCCGGGAGCGCGCGTGGAACTCGGTGGACGTTGGTGGAGCTATCCCCTGGGGATAATTCGCAGCGCATGGAGGGCGGCGAAGCACTGCGGCAGCCGCCCTCCATGCCCGATCACTTCCTGCGCTTGGTCTCTTTCGGCGCCGTCGATTCCTGGGTGGCCTGGGGCTTCGGCTCTGCCTCCTGTGGCTTCGGGCTGAGGGCCACAGACTCGATGCGGTACGGCAGGATGCCGACACTGCGCGCGTTGACCTGCCAAGTCTCACGCGGCTGATCTTCGTTGTCCGTCCAGGGGTCGCGCTCCATGCGGCCGACGACCAGCACCCGCATGCCCTTCTGGTAGAGCTGCTGCCAGCGGTCGGCGTCGTGGTGCCAGAGTTCCACCGGCGCCCAGAAGCCGCCGCGGTCCTCGAACTCGCCGCCCTTGGTGGGGACGGGGTTGTCGAAGTACACGTTCAGCCGGAGCAACCGGCGAGGATCGTCGTTGCCATTGGGGAATTCGCGGTACTCGGGAGGCGATCCGATGTTGCCCTCGCCGATGAATTGTGTGCTCATGTTGGAATCTCCGTGGTGGTTGAAATACCCGTGCCTCGTTGGGCTCGGGCGCGTGCTCGGATGGCAGGCGCAATCACCGATCGCGCACTGCGGCAGGAACGGACGCGAGCCGGCGCAGGTAGGTGTTGTCCGCCTGCGCGGCCTTGCTGGCGCATTCCTGTGCTTGCCTGCCCAGGGTGTGCAGCAGGCTGATCTGCATGTTCAGCATGACGCGCTGCAGTTCGATCTCGTGCAGGTCGTGCAGCAGGTTGACCGGCGTGCTGGGGCTCGCCATCAGCTCCTGCCACAACGCCACGCCCATGGCCGATCGATCGTGCTTGCGCCAGCGAAGAAAGGTCGTGCCTGCGCCAGTGGTCTGCTGGGCCAGCTCGACGGGAAGCAGGTGGAAGGGATGCCCGCACGCCTGTGGCAGCACCTGTCGCTGCGCCAGGGCAATCAACTCGTCGCGCATGGCGAAGCACTGGCTGGCCCAGGCCTCGAAGTCCCCTTTACCTTTAAAAGGCTTTAAAAGGCCTTTTAGAGAGGCCGCGTGTTCCAGCCGCATGAAGGCTGGCTGTTCCAGACGACGGAAGTAGCGCGGTTCGCGGTTCGGGTCGCTCATGCCGGTTCGTCCTCGCCGGCGGCTGTGGACTTGGCCTCGGCCGAATCGGCGGCAGCGCCTTCGTCGGTGGGAGATGCGGCTGCGGCAGCGCTATCACCACGCTGTTGCAGACCACGGCGCACGACGGGCGGCGCAAACTTCGAGCGGCGCATGCCTTCGAGCACGTCCTGCGGCAGTTCGCCGAACTTCTCCAATGCTGCCCGAGCTGCGGCGTTCTTGGCCGCGAAGTCGTCGCGGGTGCAGCCCGAGTAGCGGTATTGCTGGGCCAGGCTGAACAGGCTGCGCAGCGCGTGGGCACCTTCGTTGAGCCAGCGCTCCAACGTCGAGCGATCGATCAGCGCGGTGTGGTGGGCGAGGATCAGCTTGCGCGCGATGTCGTCGTAGTCGGCCAGGAGATAGACGGCGGCAAAGCCCAACTGCGCATTGACGAACAGCGGAAGCTTGACGGGCTGCACGTTGAGGTTCTCGCCCAGGGTCAACGCGGCGGGCACGCCGGCCAGGGCCTGGTCCACCTGGTCGCGCAGCGTCTGCAGCGTGGTCCTGGTCTGGTCGAGCTTGTCTTCGATGCGAAGCATCCACCAGTCGCTGTATGGGTCGTCCTGCTCCGAGCCGCGCTTCATCTTGTTCATGACGGCGATGTAGCCGTTCAGGCCGACGATGCCCGGTCGCCCCTCGGCGGCGGCGCGGCCATGCCAGATGCGCGAGGCGTGGTGGGTGTGCAGCGTCAGCGACATCGCGCTGCGCAGGGAGCCGAGGTTGAGTTGCAATGGTTCGTTGCTGGTTGCCATGGTGATCGCTCGCTGGTGGACAGGGAGCCGCCAGCATCCGCATGCAGCGGAAGGCAGTCAGTCAACAAACCGAAATGAGCCGACCCCCGGTTCTGTGCGCGCTGGCGGCGCAGCGCGCAACGGTCCCCTGGGGACCGCTCCGCAGATGGGCACTCACATCGGCGTTCCCGTCCTCGGTTGTTGACGGTATGCGTGCTGCACCGCACGTCGCGCTGCCGTTCGACACGATCCTTCGCCGCGCAGCCGTCCCCAGGGGACCGTTCCGTTGAGCGCCATGGAGGTCTGCTTCATGGTCTTGCATGCGCTCTACTCAGGTTTTGCGCAGCATGTCGCGCCGTCGCCCGGCGCTTCACCGCACAGCCGTCCCCAGGGGACCGTTTCTGCCGACCGCCATGGAGATCTACTTCACGGCTTTGACAAGCCCTGTGCTCAGGATTTGCGCAGCAGATCGCGCAGGCGCTCGATGTGCTGCCGGGCCACCTCGGGCGGCACGACGTTGCGCGGCGGCTCGGTTGGTGGCGCTCGCGCCGCCGATGGTGTTGGCGGTGCCGGGCCGGTCTGCTTGGCCCAGGCATTGAACTCGCCGCGCATGGCGCGCTGGATGATGCCGAACAGATAACCGGCGGGGTTGCGGATGCCATGCTTGCCGCACCGTGCGGCCCATTCGTCCAGCACGGCCTGCCGCAGGGCAGCGTCCACCTGCTGCAACGCCATCTTGGCTCCGGCCTGCTGTTCCGCCTTCAGTTCCGCGAAGCGCTTGGGCCATTGCAGGTCGCCCAGCGCACGCGCCTGCGCGGTAGTACGTACTTCATCAATACGACTACTACGTACTGTACGGTCCTGCTTCGAATTCCGAAGAGCGCCGTCTGGCGCGGGTTTCGGCCCTGCTTCGGATTCCGAAGATGGGCGATCGCCATTCCGAAGAAGGCTCGCGGGCCCTTCTTCGGAATCGTGGACCGCATCCTCCTGTGGATAACTTTCGGAGGCGGTGATGCCCTGGTCGGCCAGGCGCTCGGCGAGCACTTGCAGCCGCGACGGCAAGGTGCGTCCGGACAGCATCGGGTCGTCCGCGATCTCCTGGAGGGTGTTGAGTCCCACCACCTGGACGGCCTTGGCCGAATGCCCCAGCGACTGGCTGACCAGGGCCAGGTAGTCGGCGTCGAGTTGCATCGCCTCGAACGGCGTCAGCGGTTCGTCGTGCAGGACGTAGAGGTTGCCGAGGATGCGACCGGTCTTGGGGTCGCGCCGTCGTCGCACGAGGCTCAGCCAGCGCGTCAGGCGCAGCAGCGTCAGCGCCCGCGCCACGGTCTCATGGGAGGCCTGGCCTGCGCAGGGCATCGACGCCAGCCAGGGGCGCAACTGCTCATAGGTGGGAAATGCCGTGACGCCATCGTCGTTGAGCATCAATCGGAACACCTGCCAGGCGTTGCGCTCCAGCGGTGTCAGGCGGCGGTCGAGGAACAGCCGCCGCGGCACGCTCCCGTGCCGATTGCCACTGAACAGGAAGGCGTCGCCGGACGTAGGAGGCGTGGGCGTTGGAGCAGGCAGGGACGCGGGAGCGCCAGAGCTGGACTTGGGCGCGAGGTCCTTCAGCGCAGCGTCGAACAGGTCGGCGAGTGCGATGGGGCCAGGGCGCTGGGCTCGTGGGGCGGTGTCGTCCACGGCCATGGCCTAGCCCAATCCCTGATCGACCCAGTTCCTGATCGCGGCCCAGACCACCGAGAGCGGCAGCGACATGCCCTCGGCCAGGTCCATGGCCGCATCGAGAATCGAGGTCTCGTCCTCCAGATCGACGTTCCTGCTGCTGGTCACGGCTTTCCATTGCCGCCACAGTTCGGTGTCCTGGGTCTCGTCCAGGACGGGGTGGCGCCCCTTGCGCTTGGGCAGGCCGAGGATCTCCCGCCGCAGGGCGACTTCCTGATGGGTCAGGCCATAGAAGCGGCTGACCATCTCCGTGCTGGCCCCCAGCCGCAGCATGCGATCGACCGTGGCGATTTCCTTCTCCACGTCCTGTGCCTGGTTGAGCAGGCGCTGCAGCACTTCGCGGTTGACCGTGACCGAGCACCACGAGACGCTGGCGTTGGCCAGCACGCTGATCAGCGCGGGGTGCTTGAGCGCATCCAGCTCGGCCTCGCCGAAGCCCATGGCCTTGCAGCGGCGCAGTTGGCCGTTGCGAAGGTCATACAGCGCCTGGGCAATCACGGCCTGGTTGAGCGGATGCGATGTGGACATGCGGCCTCCCTCGCTCACGTCCCGGGCGCCGTGGTGCCGGCTTCCAGGTCCAGCAGACGCCGGGCGAGGCGCAGCAGCCGAAAGAGCTTGACCAACGCCGTGTCGCTCAAGCGCCTTGCGCCGCTGCCATGGCCTTGGCTCTGGCCGTGCAACAGGGTCGGCAGGTCGGCGGCGAGCTGCGCGCCGTCCAGGCCCGCTTCGGCGACGGGCTGACCCGTCAGGGAAGTGAGCAGCGTCAGCACCGCGCGGCCGAGCGGCGACGGGGCTTGGCCGCGGGCGCGGCACGCAAACCCGATGCCATCGGCGCGATCCTCGATGCACTCGTCCAGGCCTGCCTCCCCGGCGATCTCGCGCGCGAACTGCGCGATGTGGATGCGCAGCCGATCGGGCGTGTCCAGGCCGGCGTCGATGTACCAGACGTCGGAGATCGGATAGAGTCCGCCGGCTTGCACCGGGATGGACTGCAGCACGCTCGCCGAGAAGTCGGGCGGCAGCGCATCGCCCAACTGGTCGGCGACCATGCGCTGGATCGATTGGAGCCGTTCTGTCGTCGGTGCTGGCGAGACGATGTGCTCGCGAAGCAGATCGCCCGGTGCGGCCGGCTGGCTTCCCGTGGCCGCTTCGCCAACCGCCGTGTCGTCGTGGCGCAAGGTGGGCTCGGACGCCGGAGGGCTGGCGGGTGGAGGACCGGCCGCCGCTGCAGGCGTGGCGATGGACGATGCTGCGCCCGGCGGAGTCGGCGTGCCGGCGGTGGGCGAAGGCAACGCCGGCTGCGCCGCAGGTGGCGTCGGGTCACTGACCAGCGCCCGGTGGCGGCTTTCCGATTCGGTCAGGTCCAGCGCCAGCACGTCGTAGCCGATGCCCAGCAGCTCGGACATCTGGCCGATCAGCTCGTCTTGCACGCGCTGCGGCGCGAACTCGTCGCCCTGCGTGTCGAACTGCGCCAGCACCTCCTGAAAGAAACTGTCGAAGTCCAGCGGCAGCGAACGGTCCTTGGCGTAGTGCTCCCAGGTGCGTTTGCAGGCCGTGCGCATGACCGACAGCCGCTCGACCTGGTGGCGCCCCAGGCCGCCATAGAGCACAGTGGGAATGGCGGGCAGCAGGTAGCGCACCGCGTCGGCCATGCGGGTGATGTGCGACCGCTGGACGGGGAAGCCATCGGCCGCCAGGCGGCGGGCCAGTTCCGACTGGCTCAGGGCGGCGCCGCTCTCCTGCTCGTAGAACTCCCGTGCTTTCTCGACGCCGAGCGCGCGCTCGATGAACGTGAGGCCGCCGCGCAGTTCGTTCTCGGCAAGATGCCCGGTCAGCGCGACGATTTCACCGCGCTCCGGCCATGGTCGGAACAGGCACGATATGCGGAAGAAGCGTTCTTCCTTGGTCTCCGACCAGAGTTCGCGCAGGATCGCCAGTCGCGTGTTGCCGCCGTTGCGGATGATGTAGTGGTCCTCGCCGGGCCTGCGCGTGATGGCCGGCGCCGCGTCCAGGCCGCGCTCGCGGATGGATGCCTTGATTTCCTCGTAAGCCGGGTTGCGCTTCATGCGCGGGTCATGGTCGTAGGGCCGCAACTGGTCCAGCGTCACGACCATGGGCGTGTCCGCGATCGGGTCGCTCAAGGCCGTAGCCGCTGGGCCGCTGCGCTCGAAGCCGGCCGCGAGCAGCTTGCCTGCCATGTCCTGCGAGGTCATGTCAGCCATGGCCGCACCCCTCGCAGTCCCCACGACCGCCGGCCGGCGCCATGCGGGCCTCTCGCTCGGCGCGGCGGATCTGCGCACGGGCGTTCAATTCGGCCCGGTGGTCACTCGCTGTCGAACTCGTGTAGATCGCCGCGCAGCCGGCCTTGGTGAACTTGAGGTGCCCGCCCGGCGTGCGCTTGACGTGCCAGCCCTCACCGACCGCGAACTCGATCAGGGCGCGCAGCCGCTTGTGGCCGCGGGCCAGCTCATGTGCGTTCGCCATGGGGCCTCCCAGGATCAAGAGGTCGCTGCGGGCGGCCGGATACTTGAGCCAGTCGGTCCTGCCATTGCGGGAACAACTCGCTGGCGAGCGCGCGCATCGTGTCGAGCGCGGCAGGGGCGACTCTGCCGGGCGGCTGGCGGTGCTCGACCCGATGCACCGGCAGGCCGCGCGTTGCGGCACGTGGATACGCTTCTATGGCCGGCACGTCGGTGGCGAGCACGCGGATGCCGGCGCTGTCCTGGAACAGGTCGCGCAAGGCCTGCTGGATCAGCCGTGCGTTGGCGGACACCGGGTGGACGCGGTTGATGAGCAAGTGCAGCGGCGGCGGTTCGATGCCCAGGTGCCGGTACGGCGCAATGTCTTCGAGCAACTGCATGGTGCCGCGCCGCAGCTCGCGTGCCGCGAGGATCTCCGGCGTGACGGGCGACAGCGCGAGATCGGAGGCGAGCACCGCCATCTCCAGCAGCACGGAACGCGCGCCCTGGGTGTCGATCAGCACCAGGTCGTAGAGGGGAGCAAGTGCTGGCAGCAGATGCCGCAACCGCAGGCGGCCATCCGGCGCATGCAGCAACAACGTGTTCAGCTCGCCCCGGTGGTCGTCGGACAGCACCAGGTCCAGGCCCGCGATGATCGTGCGGGACACGAGCTGGCCAAGGTCGCGCTCGTTGAAGGCCAACAGCTCATAGATGCCGCCCGGCGCGCGCTGGGTCAGTTCGTAGTAGGAGGACAAGGTGGGCTGCACGTCGAGATCGAGCAGCAGCACGCGCAGGCCCGCGTCCGCGGCGAGCCCGCCCAGGTTGGCGGCCGTCGTGGTCTTGCCGACGCCGCCCTTCGTTGAAATGATGGACACGACCTGCATGGCGCTCTCCGGCTGGGAATGGGAAGTCCGCGGGAGAGCGGGTCAGGTCCGGTGGTTGAGGCGCTCGGCGATCCACTGGTCGATTTCGATCGAATCCCAGCCGACAGCGCGCACGCCCAGGCGCAGCGCCTGAGGGAACTGGCGCTTCTTCATCAGGTTGTAGATGTGGGCGCGTTTGAAGCCGGACTTCGCTTCGACTTCATCGAGCCGCAGGATGCGGCGCTCGTTCGGCGGGAGTACAGGGGTCTGCGACATGGCGGTCACTCCTGAACGCTCGGTGGCGTTTGTTGGCGTGACCTCTATTCAATAGACCTGGCTGCGGAAAGACATTGCAAATGCAATCTCCGCGATTGCACATACAAGCTGGATAACCTCATGCGCTTGCGCTACGAACGTACCTCTTAGCGTTGGCGAACTTTCCGTTTAAGGTGCGCTCAGTGATGCCCATGGTGCCGCCGTAGTGGGCGACCAATGCAGAGACAAGGGCCTCCTGCGTTTTGAAGCTGGAATAGGGCACGCCTGAAGGCGACTGGCTCAGCATCAGCGTCAACATCCCTCCAATGATGTTGAGATAGGTCGTTTCCGCCCGTTCGCTGATCTCGCATTGCTTGGATGCCAACAGCACCGAGGATTGCTTGAGTAGCGTGTCGTGCTGCTCCTGCAGTTCTCGCATCTCACGTCGGGCTTGTTCAAGCGCGGCCTGAAGGGCCAGCCGCTCCACGAGGATCGCCTGTCCTGTTTCCATGGTGATGAAAGGATGCGCCATGCGTTCGCCACGGCTGAACAGAAATCCTGGCCGGTGCTCGGGATAGTGGGTGCGCATCCAGCGTTTTAGATCGACATGGCGAACAGTCAGATCCAGAGAATTGAGCAGGTTCGGATCATTGAGCGTGATCCCGTTCTTGCCGTAGGGCAGCTCTCCGTTGAGGATGCCGTCATAGATACGTTCCGAGTGCAGCCGGCACTCATTCCATCGAGGGCAGTTCAGCGACCGAGGCAGGACACGCGGTGACGCGATCGTGGCCAGGATCATCGGGAGATACCGCAGCAACCCAGCCCATCGGATGGCCGCCTCGATGGGACGATAGAACACCTTTGATGTTGAAATGTCCTTGTGCATGTCTTCGTCTCCTTTCGGGTGCGCTACATCACCGGCTCCTTTCTTGCCCAAGGGCTGTTGTGTCGTTATGGCCTGCGACGGACGCTTGAGGCGATGCCCTAAGCGAAGGCGGAGGAGGCCATTGGCGTCCGCCGCAGGTGGCCTTGTCTTGCTTGATATGCAAGAATCGATCAGTTGCCGGCCCATCGAGCGATGAGGACGCAAGCTCGATATTGGCGCTCACGGTACCAGCGTCATAGGTGGCGCAAAGCCCATCAAGACCGATTTGGTATGGTCTGATATCCAGACGGTTCAAGACCAGCGAGTTGAAGCGTTCGACGCCCCTACGTCCAGTTGGGGACTGGAAATCAGCGGTTAGTGATGCATCGCTCCACATGCTGATATATCGACAAAGTATCTGCCGCAGTACCAGTGACCCTGCCAGGTTGCCCCAGCACATAGGAGACGGAGATGGCTGAACATTCCCATGAACATCAACATCACACATCCGGTCAGATGGGTAAGCACGGCCGACCATACGCCAAGTTCTGGGTGAACATGGTGTTGGGCCTCGTCGTCATGTACTTCGTAATGTTCAGCATGATCGACGGCGCCAGGGACTTCAGAAACAATCTCAACATGCTCTACATGGCGGTCACTATGTGGGCGCCAATGGGCATCTTCATGCTAGCGACAATGCCCGGCATGTTTCCAAACCGGCGGCTCAATCTCGTGCTGTACGGCTTGTTTGCCGTTCTCACACTCGGTTCTTTTGCCGCTACCCGTGCTCAAACCGGAATCGGCGATCGACAGTTCATCGCGTCTATGGTCCCGCACCATTCGGGAGCGATCCTCATGTGCCGCGAGGCGCAGCTCTCAGATCCGGAACTCGTCAACCTATGCCAAGCGATTTCCGATGGCCAGCGCGCGGAGATCGAGCAGATGAACCGGATTGCTGCACGCCTTCGTTGAGGCTGGCTGCCACTACACTGGCGCCGCGTTGCGCTCCGGCGAAGTTAGCCGCAGCGATGTAAAGATGAGTACTTGCGGTGTTCCGATGCCGGCGGTTGTGTCCTACAGCCGTCCAGGTGCCAGGTAGTCCACGCGACACCACCCCGCGCTGCCTGCGGAGCGAGCGCAAGTCATGATCGTCGCAAGTTGGAGTTCGATAGCGAACCCGCTCAGCAGCTGGACGCATCAGGCGTAACGACGGGTGGATGGATCATCCTTGGACGCTGGTGGAAGTGGTTGGATGAACTTTGTTGCCGAGGGCGAAAAACAAGGCTATAATTGAGTTCTTCGCTGATCACCACAGTGGAGAAAGTGATTGGGAAACAGAGACTTAGCGCTCTAGTGCATGACTCGTTTCCCGCTCCAGATTCAGTAGAAACGCTCCCGCAAGGGGGCGTTTTTTCGTTTGTCGCGATGCTGGCTGCTGCAGTCGCCACAGCCGCGCCACGGCATCTTCATGGAAGGCGTGGTATCAGTGCGCCTGTGGGGAGATTCCGACATCAGTGTCGCAATCGGAATGGCGGGTCGCATCGGTCGTGGGGACGGCCGGACGCGTGAGCCGCGGGATGGGCTCCGGCAAGGCTCAATGGCTTGGAATCTGCACCAGCGTTCTGCGCGTCGCGCGCGCTGAAAGGCTGGCGAAAGGCCAGCATCAGCGTTGCCTGAACCGCACGCGTGTTGTGACGTTTTTCGGACCAATTCTCCATGTTCGCTCCACAATCGCACGGTAGCCTTCATGCTCCTTCTACACGTTGGCGGGCTGGTGGTCAGGCGTATCACTCCAGTGGCAGTGCCCAGGACCGGGCGCGGATCTTCCCTGCAGGCGGTGCTGCGCCCCGGCGCACTGCTGGCCAGCCTGGCCCTGGCAGGTTGCATGTCGGTGCCGGTGCCGGACCTGCCCGGCCGCACGCCCAGCGCCTGGACCCAGCTGCCACAGGGGCAGGGCGTGGCGGTGGACGCCAGGCAATGGTGGAAGGTGCTGGCCGACCCGGCGCTGGATGGCCTGGTGGACCAGGCCATTGCCGGCAACCTCGACCTGCAGCAGGCCACGCTGCGCCTGCAGGCGGTGCGGATCGTCGCCGGCACGTCGGACTCACGCTTCCTGCCGGAGATCTCGGCCAGCGCCAAGCAGGTGCAGGACGCCGCCGCCGTCGATACCTATTTCCATGCGGGCATTGAAGCGATCTGGGACCTGGGCCTGTTCGGTGCCGCCGAGAGTGCGCAGTTGAGCGCGCAGGCTTCGGCCGGCAATGCCGAGGCGCTGCGCAGTGCTGCGCAGGTTGCGGTGATCGCCGACGTGGTGCGCAGCTACCTGGATCTGACCGTGGCGCAGGCCCAGCAGGACCTGCTGGCCCGGCAGCAGGCGGTGGATGATCGCGGCGAGCAGTTGGCGCTGGTTCGCCAGCGCCTGCGCCTGGATGAGCCGGGCGAACTTGATCGGCTGCGGGCTCGCCAGGCAGCCACCCGCGCGGCCACGGCGCAGGCCAGCGAGAATGCGGACAATGCCGCCCGTGCATTGGCCCTGCTGCTGGGCCGCGATGGCCCGGACCCGGCCTGGCGTGCGTATCGCACGCCGCCGAAGCTGGGCGCATTCTCGCTGCAGCAGGTGCCGGCCGACCTGCTGCGTCACCGTCCGCAGATCCTGCTGGCCGAATCGGAAGTGATGCAGGCTGCGGCAAGCAAGGGTTCCGCGCGTGCCGCGATGTATCCGCGGGTCAGCCTCGGCGGTTCGATCCTGTACGCCTACAACCTCACCCAGAACGCCCGCTCCAATTCCGATTCCAGTCCCTCCATCGGCCCGTACATCGATATTCCGCTGTGGGATTGGGGCCAGCGCCGCGCGCGGTTCCATGCCGATGAGAAACAGCTGGATGCCGCGCTGCTCGGCTACCGCAAGGCGGTGCTGGAAGGGGTGAGCGAAGTGGAAGGCGCACTGGGCAGCCTGGCACGCCAGGACAGCAGCATCCAGTCGCTGCGTGCGGCCAATGATGCCGCCGGCCAGCAGGTCAAGCGCCAGGCGCGGCAGGTGCAGTTGGGCCTGTCCAGCGAATTCGATGGCCTCGACACCCAGCGCGCTGCGTTGTCTTCGCAGGCCGATCTGATCGGTGCACAGGGCGCGCGCGTGCTGGCATTCGCCTCCCTGTATCGCGCACTTGGCGGCGCGCCGCTGCCCGTCGAGGGCGAGGGCGAACCGCAATGATCGCGCTGGCGAGGAAAACCCTGGCCTATGAGTGGCGCCGGTTCCTGCCGGTGGTGCTGGCGATGTGCTTCGCCGGCGTGCTGCTGATCGTGCAGGCGGCGCTGGTGCTGGGCATCTTCGGTACCGCCGCGATCTATGTGAAGGCATCCTCCGCCGACATATGGGCCGGTTTCCCGGGCACCCAGAGCGTCAACTACGGCCATGCAATCAGCGCGGATGTGGAAAGCCACCTGCGCATGGACCCGGATGTCACCCGCGTCGAACCCTACGAATGGGTCGATGGCGAATGGCGCTCCAGCGCGCAGGGTACCGGTAACGTGTCGGTCTACCTGTCCGGTATCTCCACCCAGGATGACGCGATGATGTTCGCGCGCATCTTGCCGGCCGACCTGCGCGCGCAGCTGCGCGAGCCGGGCGCGGTGATCGTCGACAGTGCCGATCTGGATACGCTGGGCGTGGACCTGCAGGACAACCGTGCCTGGATCAACGGCAAGGCGGTGCGCGTGGTTGCCGCACAGCCGGGGCTGCGCGGCCTTGGCGGCGTCAACGTGCTGGCGTCGCTGGATACCGCGCGTGCCATTGCCGGTACCGACCCGCATGAAGGCAGTACCTATTTCGTGGCGGGCCTGCGTTCGCCGGAGCTGGCCGACCGCGTGCGCGATCGTCTGGCCGCGTCGATGGGCCAGGCCACGCCGGTCGAGTTCTGGACGGCGCCCGAGTTTGCCAGCCGCTCGCAGCAGTACTGGCTGTTCGATACCGGCGCCGGCATCGCGGTGTTGTTCATGGCGGTCATCGTCTGCTTCGTCGGCGCGGTGATCACCAACCAGTCGTTTGCTTCGGTGGTGGCCGGCTCGGTGCGCGAATACGCCACGCTCAATGCGCTTGGCGCCGGCCGCTACGCGCTGGCGCGGGTCGTGTTCGAGCAGGCGCTGCTGATCGGTGGGGTCGGCATGTTGCTGGCGGCGGCGTTCAGCACCGTCGTGCTGTTGATCGCGCAGACCCAGCGCGTGCCGGTGCAGCTGACGCCGATGGTCATCATCGGCTGCGTGGCGCTGGTCGCGGTGATGGCCATGCTGTCCAGCATCATGGCGGTCCGCAGCGTGGTCCGCTCCGATCCATCGTTGCTGCTGCGTTGAGGGCCGGCCGATGACTTCCACACCCGCCGTCGCCCCGACCCTGCAGGCAGACGCACTGGAAAAGGGCTTCATGTCCGGCGATGTGCAGGTACCGGTGCTGCGCGGTCTGTCGCTGGACATCTACCCCGGCGAGCTGACCCTGGTGTCGGGCCCGTCCGGCTGCGGCAAGAGCACGCTGTTGTCGCTGCTGTCCGGCCTGTCTTCACCCGATGGTGGCCGCGTGCATGCGCTGGGCCAGGATGTGGGTCACATGAGCCGCAGCGAGGTGGAGCGTTTCCGCCTGCACCATGTCGGCTTTGTGTTCCAGGGCTTCAACCTGTTCCCGGCGCTGACCGCGCTTGAGCAGGTGCAGCTGCCGCTGGGCTACCGTGGCATGAGCAATCGCGAAAGCGAGCCGCTGGCGCGCAGGGCGCTGGAAGAAGTCGGCTTGAGCCATCGCAGCCATATGCGCCCGGCGCAGCTGTCCGGCGGCGAGAAGCAGCGCGTTGCCGTCGCCCGCGCCTTCGCCAAATCACCGACGCTGATCTTCGCCGATGAACCCACCAGCGCGCTGGACGCCGAGAACGGCCAGCGCGTGATCGACATTCTGCATCGCTACGCACGTGCGCATGGCGCCACCGTGCTGTGCGTGAGCCACGATCCGCGCTTGATCCGGCATGCCGATCGGGTGATCGCCATGGAAGACGGCATGGTCCGTGATGACCGCCGCCAGAACGAAACTGTAGAGTCCGCCCCATGACCAAGACGTCGCACCTGCTTCCCCTCAGCCTGGCCCTGTCCGCGGCATTGCTGCTTGGCGCCTGTTCCAAAGACGCGCCCGCCCAGGCACCTGCAGGTAAGGCAAGCACGGCCACCGCCGGCAAGGTCGCGGTGGCACGCGGCATCATCGACGTCGAGGGTGGCCTGATCGCGTTGGCGCCGCCGGTGGATGGCTCGATCACCGCCGCACCGGTGAAGGAGGGCGCCACGGTGAAGAAGGGACAGTTGCTGCTGTCGCTGGATGGTGCCCTGCTGCAGCAGGAGGTGGCGATGGCCACCGCCGATCTCGCCCTGGCCAATGACCGTCTGAAGGGCAGCCAGGCGCAGCTGCGCGAACTGGAGCGCAACGCCACCCGCCTGTCCACCGGCGCCAGCGAAGGCGTGTCGTCCAACCAGCAGGCCGACGCGGCCAAGCAGCAGCTGGCCGGCGTGCGTGCCGACGTCGACGTGGCCGGCGCGCAGGTCGACATGGCCCAGCACAAGCTGGAACACGCCAGACTGAAACTGCAGCAGATGTCGCTGAGCGCGCCCGAAGCCGGCACCGTGGTCGGACAGGTGCCGGGGCTGGGCGCCTTCGTGCAGGCTGGCAAGCCCGCGATCTCGCTGCTGCCGGCGCGCCCGCTGCAGGTGCGTGCAGAACTGAGCGCCGCCTATGCCGACGCGGTGCAGGTGGGCATGAAGGCCACCGTAGTGCCGGACAGTGATGGTGCCGAGAACACCAGCACGCTGCCGTCCGCACGCGTGGTGCGCATCAGCCCCGTGTTCGCGCAGGCACGCCTGCCCGAAGACGCAGGGCGCGGCGTGGCCAAGGTGGTGGAGTGCGTGCTGGAGTTCGACGGCGCGGCCAAGGCGCGCTTCGGCCAGCATGTGCGGGTGGAGTTCCGGAAGTAACCCTAGCGTTGCAGCGGGGCCGGGCCGTCTCCCGCGCGGTGCCTGAGCGCCCGCCAGGCACTCACTGCTGATACCCCGCACAGTGCCAGCAGCAGCCCCACGTCCAGCAGCAGCAACCACAGCAGATGCATGCCGTGCACGGGTGGCTGGTGCATGGCCGACAGCATCCACGGTACCGACCACGCCAGCAGCAGGGCGAAGGCGATCAGCAGGCGCAGCCACAGCCGCTTCAGTTTCCAGGGCCGCACGATGAGTGCGGTCACCACCAGCTCCACCGTTCCGAGCAGCGCGAACACGATGACGCTGCTGGTGGGGTAGCGCGGCTCGACGCCTTCGAGGCGATGCAGCAGCCAGTAGTCAGGGGTGAAGCCGGCATTGACCAGCGCGGCGATCAGCGCCAGCCAGGTGAGCGAGACCAGCAGCCAGAACAGGCGGACGTAGCGTCTAGGCATCGGCGATGTCCGTGGTGGGGCGTGAGGTTCCGAGCGACGAATAACGTAGGCTCACCGCGATGGCGCCCAGCGCCAGCAGGCCGGGCCCGATGGTGAAGTACAACAGGCGCAGCGGGTGGTTGTGCATCAGCGTCCAGGTCGCGAACGCCAGCGGGATCGCCAGTACCAGCAGCTTCGCGAACAGTGGCCGCAGGGCTGCGATCAATGGCTGGGCGGCAAGGAACATCCAGAACAGGTGGAACTGGGCGATGCCCAGGCCGATGTCGCGATGGGAGGTGAATCCGAAATGGTCGCGATAGGTGTTCATCCCCAGCGGAATCAGCGCCCAGTACAGCAGCGCCACCAGCAGGTGCAGCAGCAGGGCGATCAACAGGGGCTTGCCGCGAAGGAACATGGCCGAAGGCAACTGGGCGGGGCAGCGTACCCCAGCGCGGACGCCCGTGACCGCATCGTGTGAAGACTGTTGACGACGTGAAGGAATTTGGACACAATAGCGCTCCTTCGACGCAGGTCGAAGAATCTGCGGGAATAGCTCAGTTGGTAGAGCGCAACCTTGCCAAGGTTGAGGTCGCGAGTTCGAGTCTCGTTTCCCGCTCCAGATTCTACAGGGCCCCGGTAGGGGCCTTGTTTTTCTGCCGCCACGGCAAGGCGGGGCACGTTGGGCCACAAGGCTTTGCGCGCAGTCAGAAAAGTGAAATCGCTGGTGTGTGTCCCGGATTTCCGGTACCATGTCGGCTTACGCGGGAATAGCTCAGTTGGTAGAGCGCAACCTTGCCAAGGTTGAGGTCGCGAGTTCGAGTCTCGTTTCCCGCTCCATGTTCCGACAGGCCCCATCTTGGGGTTTTGTCTTGTCAGGGGCTTCGTTCCTGGCGCGCAGTACGTTGGCCTCATGGCAGAGTGGCTATGCACCGGATTGCAAATCCGTTTACAGCGGTTCGATTCCGCTTGAGGCCTCCAATTGAAAAGCCCTGACTCCGGTCAGGGCTTTTTTATTTCTGCGTAGCGCACCTGCGGCGTGGCCCTGCCAAACTTCATGTACGTCGCTGGGACTGGACTGCTAGGCTGACCACTGCGCATGAACGCCTGCAGGAACCAGGGATGTTGATCCGGCCACTGCAACACGACGACGCGGACACGCTGTGGGCGGCCCGCCTGCAGGCGCTGCGTGAATCACCCGCTGCGTTCCTTTCCACGCTGGCCGAGGCCAGCGGTGAGACCGCACAGGTGATGCGGACTCAACTCGATGACGCCCATACCCGTTACTTCGGCGCCTTTGACCAGGCACAGCTGGTTGGCTTCCTGCGCTATGTGCGGCCCGTACGTTTGTCACGGCGGCACACGGCGGAAATTCACAGCGTCCACGTGAGCGCAGGGCATCGTGGGCACGGAATCGCCCGGCAGCTGTTCCTTGGGGCATTTGCCGCCGCACGCGCGGAGGACATCGAGTCGCTCACCCTCACGGTGCTGGCAGACAACGCTGCCGCGCGCGGACTGTACGCGTCGCTGGGATTCATCGAATCCGGCACCGAGCCGCGAGCGGTGAAGCGCGATGGCCGCTACGTGGACATGGTGTCGTACTGGATTGCACTGGCCTGACGGCCGAGGGGGCCTGCGAAATGCCAGGACAGCCCGGCGGCACGTGCAGGCATCCCCGATCCGCCGTATCGTGCGTTGGTGATCCATTGCGAACCAGGGAGAGGTGAGGGATGAAGGGAATTCTGCTTGCGGTAGCCCTGATGGCGGGTAGCGCGCCGCTGGCGTCGGCCCAGGTCTACAAATGCAAGGGCGCATCCGGGGAAACGGTGTACAGCCAGAATCCGTGCGCGGCCGGTGCTGAGCCGATGAAGCTGCGGTCCACCCGTCCCTCGACCGAATCTGCGGGGGAGGCGTCGAACCGCGCCGCCGTGTACCAGAACACCGCGCTGGCGGACGCCGGTATCGCCGAGCGCAACTGCGTGCAGGGCGAGCGCTCCCGCATCTACGGCCCGTTGGAGTCACGCAGCCAACAGGTGGGCCGCCAGATCGCTGAACTGAACCGGCAACTGGCTACGGCCGGCACCAACCTCGCTGGTGCCACCCAGGATTCAGGCATTCGTGCACAGATCGCCAGCCTGCAGCAGTCGATGAGTGCGGAGCGGGTTGCCGCGGACACCCAGATGTCGAACGCACGCGAGCAGTGCGCTGCGACCCGCCGCGAACGGGAGCGCTCGGTGCGCGACACGTTCAGCAACACGCCCGCGACCACGCGCTGATCCGCCCGCTACGCCGGAGCCCGCTCCGGCGTCTGCGCCCGGAAGTTGCGCGCGACGGGTTCGCCGACGCCCAGGTAGTGGCGGAACAGATAGATCAACGGTTTCCAGCGCGCCACGTCAATGTGCTGCGTGCCGGCCTGGATGATGTCCTCATGGGCATGCACGCAACGGATCCGCCCCTCGGCAATCACGAAGCCCTGCCCATCGTCATCGCTTGGGGGCTGCATTGCCATCATCGCGACTTCCACCTGCAGCGGGCATTCGGCAATGGTCGCAGGTGCCACCTGAGCGGACGGCACGGCGCTGAATCCGCCCAGCGCGAACTTGTCGCGGATATGCACATAGCCCATCGCCTGCTTGGCATCGGGCACCGGGTCGCGCCCGGTCGCGCGTGCGATGGCTTCCACCTGCGCGGCCTGGGTGTGGCACGGGAAGTTCAACACGCACTCGTTGCGCAACTGCAGGTTGCGATAGCCCTGGCCCTGCGTGCCGAGCCCCAGCACGACCCGGTTGCCCAGTGCCCAGAACGAAGAGAGCGGGCTGATGTTGCTGCTGCCGTCTGGATTGAGCGTGGTCATCAGCAGTACCGGCGTGCCCGGGTACAGGACCGAAGGGGTGATGCGCCGGCGCGGGATCGAAGGATTCGTCACTGCGGTTCTCGGAAGAGCGGGGCGATGACTGTGCGCCGAGGTGGGCCGGCAATGCTTCGGCCTGCATCGAACTGTCAGCCGGGCCTTGCATGCCACAATGCCGGCATGGTCCACACCTCCGGTTCCCTTGTCAGTGTCGGCGCCCTGGTCGGTGACCAGGCGCGCGCCGCGATGCTGCTGCAGCTGATGGATGGCCGCGCCTACACCGCGATGGAACTGGCACGTGTGGCCGGGGTGACGCCGCAGACGGCGAGCACGCATCTGCGTCGCCTGATCGAAGGCGATCTGCTGGTCGCCATCCCGCAGGGCCGCCATCGCTACCATCGGCTGGCGTCCACCGAGGTCGCGGACATGCTGGAAGGTATCCTGCGGGTTGCCGACCGCACGCCATCCTGCACCGCTGCTGCGTCGCGCAGCATGCCGGCGTTGCGCAAGGCACGCTCGTGCTACCGGCACCTGGCCGGTGTACATGCCGTGGCCATTACCGAACGCCTGCTGCAGGCCGGGCACCTGCTTGCGTTCGAGGACCATTGGGGGGTGAGTGCAGAGGGCGCCGTATTCCTGGCGCAACTCGGCCAGCCGCTGGCCGAGGTGTTGCAGCGCCCCGCGACCGGCAAGCCCGCACGCTATTGCCGGGGCTGCCTGGATTGCACGGAGCGGCGCCCGCATCTGGCCGGCCTGGTCGGTGAGGCGATGCTGGACAGCTTCGTGAAGAATGACTGGCTGCGGCGCGTTGAAGGTCGGCGCGAACTTCGGCTGACACCGACGGGGCGCGAGGCGCTGTGGAAGCGGTTCGGCCTGGCAACCTGAGCTGTACCAGCCAGTCTCATCCGACCGCGACATGGGGAGGCGCTATGGTCAGGTTCCAAGTCTTAGGGAGCTGCAATGGCGAGCAAGGACATGATGGACCGCAATACGCCGCCGGAATGCCGGCGATGAGCAAATCCGCTGCGGATGTACGCTGGCTGACGTTCCGGCTGATGAACGGCCAGTCGATCGGGCCCGACCGGTTGAAGGATGGGTGGGTGATCGCTTCGGAGACCCGGCACTGCGGGGTGCGTCGCGAGGCCATCGAAGGTGCGGGCGTGGTCTACGCGCTGTACGCACCGGCCAATCTGGCCTCGCCGCGCCGCGCGGAAATGCGCATGCGCGAGTTCCTGATGAGTTCGGGTTACACCTTCACCATGGGTACGCTGGGCGGCTGACGCCGCCCATTGCATTTACGGGCGCACCGTCAGCGCCTGGCCGAGTGTTCCGATCGGGCCGCGTGCATCATGCAGCACGGTGCTGGTCAGGCCGATGCCCTGGCGGCCGAACGACACCGACGTGTCGAAGCCCAGCCACTCGCCTTCGGGCACGCCGAACAGGTGAGCGGTGAGATCCAGGTTCGGGAAGGCCACCTCCTTCGGATCGGCACGTACCGCCATGCCGTTGGACAGGTCGAACAGCGTCGCGGCGCGGGCCAATGGGCTGACCGTCTCGCTATCCAGCAGCGGCTGCGTTGCGCGCGCCCAGTAGGTTGCGCGGCCGGGCCCCTGATCGTGGCGACGGATCTCGATGCTCTGGATGAAGCCACCGGGCCAGACCGTGCCCGGGTCCCATGCCGGCATCGACTCCGGTGGAGTTATGCCTGGAATCGGCGTGCCGGCGATGGCCTCGGTGTCATTCGGGCGCATCAACCAGGCGCGCGCGCGCAGAGCCGGGCGATCGTCATGCCGCAGCGTGGCCTCGACCAGTTCGATGGTGCGGCCGCTTCGCAGCACCTGTACGTCGGCCTCCATCGCTTCGATCGGAATGGTGCCGAGGATGTCGTAGGACAGGCGCGCGATCAGGAAGCCATGGCCCCGCGCCGCGGCATCACGCTCCAGGTGGTGGGCGAGCAGGCCGATCGCCGGCGCGATGTGCTGCTCGCGGATGTTCCAGGCGCCGCCGGTATGTTCGGTCGGCAGGTAGCGGGTTTCGCTCAGTCGTTTGAAGAAGGCCATCGGGTGCGTTGCTTCAGCAGGGAAGGGCGGCGGCAGGAACTCCACCGGTCTCTGCATCGTAAGCGTTCGGCACCGCAGCGGGCGGAGCCGGCCCCCGCAGGAGCCGGCCGGATGCCGGTCAGGGAGAAGGGCAATCCATTTCACGGCACAGGCGGTACTCGGCGTCGCATTGTTCGGAAGTCTTGCCCAACGGTCCATGTGTCGCCCGCAGGCACTGCTCGTATTTCAGCGTGCAGAAGTCGCAAGAGTCAGCGGCGAAGGCCAGGCCGGTCACGGCCATGCCAAGGAACATCACGGTCTTCAAGGTCGTCTTGATCATCACGTCAGTCCTTTGTCTGCCCATCAATGGGCGGGGCTACCATAGCAGTCCTTCCAGCGCGGCCTTGACGCACCGCGACACGCATTGTTTTCACCGCTGTGCAGCCTTCAACGCCTCGACCACCTCGGCTTCAGAGAAGCCGCAATGCCCTTCGCCCGCCGCAGGCAACACCCGTGGCAAGGGCCGTGCGCCGGCGCGCGCGGCCAGCTGCGGATACACCGCCTGCATGCGCGGCACGATGGTGGGATCGTTGTGGTTGAACTGGATCACCAGCGGTCGCTTCAAGGCGCCGCTCAGTGCCAGCGTCGCGCGGACATCGGCCTGCGCGGCAGGCACGGCGTCGACACGCTGCACACCGGCATTGAACGCCGTATCGTCACCGAAGCCGCGGTAGACCACGCCCCTGTTGCCCACCGGCATGCCGCCACTGCGCGTGGCCAGTTCGTGCAGGACCAGTGCGTGCAGGCTGATCGTACCGGCCAGCGCATCCGTAGAGACCTGCAACTGCCTGGCCAGCACGGCGGCATGTTCCGGGTTCCGCTGCAGCGCATTGGCAATGCCTTGATACAGGGTTGCCTGTGGCAGCACGGCCGCTTCCGCCGAGGCGAGCCCAGCAGCTGGCAGGCCTTCTGCTTCGGGGAAGAAGTAATCGAACGCGACCAGTGTGGTCAGCAGGTCGGCGGCGATCTGCTCACCACTGAGGTTGGCGCCGCACAGCGAGGCGCCCCCGGCGTAGTGCTGCGGATATCGCTCGAGGCTGGCGATGGCCACCGCGCCGCCCATCGAGAACCCGAGCAGCCAGGTGTGGCGCACGCGCTTGAGTTCGTCCAGCGCGTGCTGGCGCAGGCGCTCCATGTCGGTGATCGCATTGGCCACTGCCCAGCCCTGGCTGGAATACGCGCTCTGCGCGACGGCGTAACCGGCGGCCAGCAGTGTTGCGGTGCTGTCGTTGGCGGCCATCGGGGTGGTGCGCGGCACGCCCACCGGCTCATAGCCATGCGCCAGCATCACCAGGTCGCCGTTCCAGCTGGCCGGCACGTCCAGGCGCCACGGCGCTCCCTGCAGTTCGCCACTGAGCGCGCGTGGTGCAGTCGCTGGTGCGGCCAGCAACGATGTCGACGGCAGCAGCAGGCCGAGAGCGAAGGCGCAACGAAGCAAGCAACGCATCGTGGTTGTTCCATCCGGGAATGGCGCCGAGCATAGATGCCCCGGGAATGTTGCGCGCGCTGCATTGCCGCAGGGAAGTGCCGGTCGGTCGCGCGGTCGTCACGGCCATGCAGCCTTCGCGGCACTTCCAGGTAGGGCCGCCGGCCGGTTCGCCCAATGACGTGGTGAATCCGATACGATCCGTCGTATTGAAGCAGTGCCGCTTGATCTGGAGTCCCGTCATGGTTGATCGTCTCGCCATCCTGCTCGAACGCTTCGCGGTCACCGCCTCGGTGTTCCATGCCGGCGCGTTGTGCGGCATCAATACCCTGGAAGGCGAGGATGAGGCCGGCCAGCTGCACCTGGTGCGGCGGGGACCGCTGCAGGTCAGCCATGGCCAGCAGACGGTGCAGGTCGAGGCCCCCAGCCTGTTGCTGTACCCCCGGCCGATGCCCCACCGGTTCATTACCGACCCGCAGCTTGGCGCCGACATGGCCTGCGCCAACCTGCATTTCGAAGGCGGCCGGCTCAATCCAATCAGCGCTGCGCTGCCCGATTTCATCTGCCTGCCGCTGGCCGACCTGTACGGCGGCCATGCCGCGCTGGAGCTGCTGTTCGAAGAGGCCTTCGAGCAGCGCTGCGGGCGGGCGGCAATGGTCAACCGCCTGTTCGAGGTAGTGATGATCCAGGTACTGCGCCAGCTGATGGAAGGCGGCGAGATGCGCGGTGGCCTGTTCGCCGGGCTCGGTCATCCACGCCTGCGCTTGGCGCTGGTGGCGATGCACGCAGCGCCCGCACAGGCGTGGACGCTGGAAGACCTGGCCGATGTGGCGGGCATGTCGCGCAGCGTGTTTGCGGCCAGTTTCCGCGAGGCGATGGGTACGACGCCGGGCCACTACCTGCAGGGCTGGCGGGTGGGGTTGGCCCAGCAGGCACTGCGCCAGGGCCGTCCCTTGAAGCGGATTGCCGATGACGTCGGTTACGGCAGCGAGGCCGCCCTGTCGCGCGCGTTCAAGGCACACACCGGGCAGTCGCCACGGGAATGGCGTGTGCAGGCGCGCGCCAGCGCGGCCTGATCGTCAGCCCAGCACCAGCCGGGCCAGCTTCATGCCGCCGAACAGGCCGGCCAGGCCCAGTGCCACCGAACCCCCGGCATACAATGCTGCCAGCCCATGCTGGCCGCGCTGCAGCAGCAGGCCGATCTCCAGCGCATAGGTCGAGAACGTGGTGTAGCCGCCGAGAATGCCGGTGGCCAGCAGCAGCCGCAGCTGCGGCGAGGCGCCATTGCGCAGGGCGAAGGCCTCGACCACCACGCCCATCAGCAGCGCGCCGCTGATGTTGATCAGGAAGGTCGACCAGGGCCACGGGCTGCCGACCGCGACGCGTGCGCCGATCAGGTTGCAGGCATGGCGCAGGCAGGCACCGAGGCCGCCTCCGATGAAGACCAGGAAGTAATTGTTCAATGCTTGCATCGCGTGCCTCGAGTGCGGGTTCGCAGGTCCGATGGCGAACGCCGAGGGCAGGCACGGCCTGCCGTCGACGAACACCGGGTTCGTCTTGGCAGGAGCCATCAGCCCTTCCAGGCGGTTATCGGGGAGCTCCATCCCCATCGCGGGCCATGCTACCAGCGGCAGTGCGTTTACGTCATCGAGGTCGTCAGTACGCGGGCGACCTTGCTGCGGCTGAAGCCATCCATCAGCAGCTCGAACGCGAGCAGGTCCAGCGCGGCATGGCGGCGGTGGTCGATCTCCAGCCCGTTCTCGGCCACCAGGTGGCTGACCAGCTCGTAGGCGTCCTGCCAGACATCCAGATGGGCCTGGCTGGGGATGTAGGCATTGCCGGGTTCGCCTACGCCGCGCCCGGTCACCCCGTACAGCAGTTCGCGCGCGTCCAGCTTGGCCGCATCGGCGATGCGGAACAGCTGTGCGGCCTTCACATGAGAGGCGCTCACATGGTCATTGAGCCAGTTGCTGATGGTTGCCGTTGTGGATTTGGCGGCGCGGGCCAGATCGGCCGGGCGAGGGTGCCCGGCTTTCTTCATGGCGGCGGCGAGTCGTTGGCCGAGAGTATTCATCTATGCAAGCCAGCTTAACGCGTGGAATGCCAAGAATCCTTGCCGCGAGAATAAGTCTGGTTAACAGAAGAACCGACCGTGACCGAATTCTGGAGCAAACGGCAGGTGCGTTCCCGGCTGGGACTGAGGACCGATGCCGAACTGGCCCGCTTCTTTGGCATAAGCCGATCCGCAGTGTCGCAATGGCCTAAGGACCTTCCGATTCCTGCCCTGCGGCAGTACATCCTGCGTCAGCGCTACCCGCATCTGTTCCCTGCAACCGACGCGCCAGGCAGCGAATCCATCTGATCTGCGCCGTCTTTTGTCGCATCTAGCACGCTAAGCACCATTTGCTAAGTAGACTTAGCAAAATGGGCAAATTCAATGGATCGAAAGAACTCAATCAGTGTCGTCAATAGGAGTTCGGCGTCTGCCGGCCGGAGGGCACGTCGGGTTCAACCCATCCGGCACCACCGGGGCAGCGTATGTAGTTTTGTGAACGATTAATAATTTCGATCACGAAAGTCGGTGCATGTAATTGACCTGTCGTGAAATCTATGACTAATTGGCATCAACCGGACGTGAAGCCCGGGAGTCTTTCAGTAGCACGCAAGTGAGTCGGTAGACCGTCAACAATGCAGAACAAGTCCAACGGAGGTCGTATGGAATACGGCATGCATGGCTTGGCTGAACGGGTACGCCGCGAACTGGAAGCCAGCTATCACAAACACGGATGCGGTCCGGCGTTCTGGGATACCTACCAGCAGGTGCTGGATCGCCTGGTCCCGCAGGGGACCGAACGCACCGAAGTCACCAACGAAATGGCGCTGATCATCGAGCAGCTGGGCATTGTCCGCCGTGCACAGCTGGTCCCGCCGCACGCCGACGGGCCGCGCTGATTCAGAGCAGGCGCCAGCCGCCGCAGGCAAGCAGCGCCAGCAGCAGAGACAGCAGGGCCAGGGTTCGCGGTCGCCACCAGCGCCGCGGCTGGCCGGTCATCACCTGCGGACTGCAGTAGCGCAGCAGCCCCCGGCCGAAACCGGCCCGGTGCTGGTGCTGTGCGCAGGCTTCCAGGCAGGCGCCGCAGGCCAGGCAATCGGCTTGCGGCCCCTGGCGGATGTCCAGCTGCATCGGGCAGGCGCTGACACACGCGGCGCAGTCGGTGCAGTCACCCAGGCGGTCTGCGCTGAACGTTGGCATCGGTCCTGCCAGCAGCGGATGCGCGGCACGGAACACGTAGTCCTGCGCGGTGGTCGGGTCGAGCAGGCCACGGCCGCGACCGAGCACACCACCCAGGCCGGATGGGCGCGGTCCGCGCGGCTCGCCGCGGCGCGCGTCATACAGGACGCGCGGTGTATGGGGATCGGTCAGCAGTGGCTGCAGGCGTGCGAACGGGCACAGCGAACGGCAGACCTGCTCGCGCAGGAAGCCGGCATTGCCCCAGGTGGCAGCGGCGTAGAACAGTACCCAGAACGTTTCCCAGCCACTCCAGGCGGCGTGCGGCGCGGCGGCCACCAGCCCGGCGATCGGGCTGAACAGGCCGACAAAGGTGATTCCGGTCCACAGCGACAGCAGGCCCCATGCAAGCTGCGTGGCCGGCCGCGCCAGTGCCGCTGGCAGTGCCCGGGATACGGTGCGGCCGATCCAGTCGAAGGCACGTCGCCACAATGTCTGCGGACAGGCATGGCCGCACCAGATGCGTCCGGCCAGATGAGTGAGCAGTGCAAGGCTCACCGCCAGCACTGCCAAGAGGCCAATCAGCACTCCCACATCACCCGGCCACAGCGTCCAGCCGAACAGGTCGAAGCGCCGGGCATTGATGTCCAGCAGCACGGCCTGATGACCGTCCCAGCGCAACCAGGGCAGCGCATAGAACAGTGCCAGCAGGCCTGCGCTGAGGATGCCGCGCCAGTGCCGCGGGCGCGGCGTCGTGGGGCAGGGCGTACTCATCCCAGTGGCAGCTCGTCGTCGTCGTCGCTCGGCATCGGCCGTTGCAGGTACCAGGTAACCGCGCTGGACAGCGCCGTCACCGTCCAGAACATGAAAAAGCCTGCGGTATAGCCCAGCTCGCGGCTGATGGTGGTTCCCGGGAAGCTGATGGCCTGCAGGCGCAACGGATCGACGAAGGCGAAGAACACCATGCTGGCCACGCCAGCGGCGATGAAGCTGGGCCAGAGGATGGCGCCCCAATGCTGGATCAGCTGCTGGCGGCGGCTGAGGGAGGGTCTGTTCATGCTGTCCCGGATCGATAAGTGGGCGGCGCGTATACTCCGCCTGGTCCGGCGCAGCATCCGCAGGGCATGCTTCCTGCAAGCGTGCCAGCCTAGGGGCAGCGAACTGCGCCGACATTGATCTGGATCAACGGCGGTGCCGGCCGGCTGCGGCACACTGCCGGCACGCTTTGGGTACCCGATGAACGCTACGCCTCCGCCTGTCCTCCCCGTTGCCTCGCCCGAGTTGTGTACCGAGCAGGACGTGACCCGCCTGGTCCACGACTTCTATGCGCGCGTGCGCGAAGAAGAGCGGTTGGGGCCGGTGTTCGAAGCGCATGTTCACGACTGGCCGGAGCACCTGGCGCAGCTGGTCGACTTCTGGTCGGCGATGCTGCGCGCTACCCGCCGCTTCAAGGGCTCGCCGATGTCCAAGCACATGGCCATCGAGCTGGACAAGGATCTGTTCGACCGCTGGCTGGTGCTGTTCCGCATCACCACCGCCGAATGCAACAACCCGCCGATGCAGGCGCTGGCCAACGACGTGGCCGCACGCATCGGTGACACCTTCTGGAAGCGCTACCAGATGCTGCGCTGGCCGCAGGTCGGCCTGCCGGTGCTGGGCATCCCTGCCAAGGATTGATCTGGGTCAAGGCGGTCACGGCCGCCCGGCGCGATGCTGGCGCCATGGACACGTTCTCTCCCGCTGCCGGCGGCCTGGCCTGGACCTTCGACCCCGACCTGTTGCGCCGCCACGATCGGCCCGGGCCGCGCTACACCTCGTACCCGACCGCGCCGCATTTCCACGACGGCTTCGACGCGCCGGCACTGCGTCAGGCGATCGCCGACAGCAACCAGCTGGCCCGCGCGCTGTCGCTGTATGTGCACGTGCCGTTCTGCTCCAGCCCGTGCTTCTACTGCGGCTGCAACCGGGTGATCACCCGCGATCGCGGCCGTGGCCACAGCTACGTCTCGCGCGTGCTGGCCGAGGCCGACCTGCTGGCGCCGCAGTTCGAGGATGGCCGCGAGGTCATCCAGCTGCACCTGGGCGGGGGCACGCCGAACTTCCTCGATGCCGAGGCGATGACCACCCTGGTGGAAGGCCTGCGCCGCCGCTTCGATTTCAGCGATTCGCCACAGCGTGATTTCTCGATCGAACTGGACCCGCGCTTCATCGATTCCCACGACGTCGCCATGCTGGCGCGGCTGGGTTTCAACCGCGCCAGCCTGGGTGTGCAGGACTTTGATCCGCACGTACAGGAGTCGATCAACCGCATACAGGGCGTGCAGCAGACGCTGGATATCCTGCAGGCCTGCCGCGACAGCGGCATGCGCTCGGTCAACGTTGACCTGATCTATGGCCTTCCCGGGCAGAGCCTGGAGGGGTTCGGCCGTACCCTTGAGCGGGTGCTGGCCCTGCGCCCGGATCGCCTGGCGGTGTATGGCTACGCACATCTGCCGCACCTGTTCCGCGCACAGAAGCAGATCGACGAACGCCGCTTGCCCTCGCCGGAAGACAAGCTGGCGCTGCTGGGCCTGGCGGTCGAGAAGCTCTCCGCGGCTGGCTACCAGTACATCGGCATGGATCACTTCGCGTTGCCGGAAGAGGATCTGTCACGCGCGCAGCGCGCAGGCCAGCTGCATCGCAATTTCATGGGGTACACCACCCACGCCGATACCGATCTGCTCGGCCTGGGCGTGAGTGCGATCAGCCACATTGGTGCCACCTACAGCCAGAATCCGCGTGACCTGCCGTCGTGGGAGGACGCGGTGGACCAGGGCCAGCTGCCGGTCTGGCGCGGCGTGGCATTGAGCGCCGACGACCAGCTGCGCGCGGAACTGATCCAGCAGCTGATGTGCCAGGGCGAGGTGGATGGCGCTGTGCTGGGCCAGCGCCACGGCGTGGATTTCGAGCGGTACTTCGCCGAAGACCTGCGGTCGGTGCAGCGGCTGCAGGAGGACGGCCTGGCGGAGTACCGCGAGGGCGTGGTGCGTGCCAGCGAGCCGGGACGGCCGCTGCTGCGGCTGCTGGCGATGTGCTTCGATCCGTACCTGCGCGCGGCGCATGAGCAGCCGCGCTACTCGCGTGCGATCTGAAAACTCAGCGCTTCTTGCCGAAGCCGCGCTCCGGATGCCTGGCCGCCATGCCGCCGCTGGCGGTGGTACGCCAGTTGCCGCTCAGGTCCTGCACGCTGGTCGAGTACGAACCATCGCTGTACTCGGTGCGCCACCTGCCACTCAGGTCGCGTGTGCTGGTCGAGCGGGCACCGTTGCTGTACTGGGTGATGATCCTGCCACTCAGATCGGTGGTGGTGTCGGAGTAGCTGCCATCGCTGTAGGTGGTGCGCTTGCGTCCGCTGAGATCGGTCGTGGTGACCGAGCGGCTGCCGTTGCTGTGCTCGGCGATCACGCGTTTGGACAGGTCACGGGTGATGCGGGTGGACGAACCATCGCTGTGGCGGATGTCCATGCTGCCATCGCGATTGCGACGGGTATCGGAGTGCGACTGAGCCAACGCCGGAAGACTGGCGGTGCAGAGCAGGGCAAGCATCAGGGCAGAAAGCTTCATGTGCGGGTTCCTTGTGCAATGCCCCGAAGGGCGGACGCCATCCTGCGCTGCGATGTTGGTGCCCGGAGCCGGAATCGAACCGGCATGGGGTTGCCCCCGGCGGATTTTAAGTCCGATGCGTCTACCAGTTTCGCCATCCGGGCCTGCAACGCGGCGCCGATTGTAGCCCACCCGCAGGGCTGCGACCCGATTGTGCAGGGTGGGTGGCGTGCTTAACTGTCGTTCCTATTCATGTCATAGTTCCAGCCATCGTTCCCAGGGGGGGAGCCATCTGATGTCGCTACACGCGATTGCCTATGCCAGTGAGGCCCGTGCCGATCTGCAGACAACCGATCTTGATCGCCTGTTGGCCGATGCCACGGCATTCAATCGCGTAGCGGGTGTCACCGGTGTCCTGATGTTCGATGGCACGCGTTTCCTGCAGTACCTGGAAGGCCCCGAAGATGGCATCGATTCGGTGTTCCAGCGCATCGTCAATGCCCGCAGCCATGGACAGGTGAAGATGTTGTGCCGCGCGCCGGTGCTGCAGCGGGCGTTTCCGCGATGGTCGATGGGTACCCGCAGGATCGAGGCAGACCTGCTGGCACAGATCGTCGAGGCGGCTTGGCCGGGCTTCCTGCTTGGCAGCGGTGGCTTCGAACGCCTGCTGCATGCCTGGACCGGCGCAGACGGCGAGCTCGAGCCGGCGGCGGTCGCGCTGGGTTCCTGAGCCAGTCTGGGCGACGCCTGTCCGATTTCAGTCGTATCACCTCCGGTTCAACAGTGGAAGCCGCTCATGAAGCAGGGGTGCCGGCGATGGCCCAGGCCCGTCTAAAGGCGATCGCCTGCAAACCCGGCAGACGGGCAGCGCGGTAGACTCGGGGGCAGTTGCAACCGAGGAAAGCCATGCACCGGTATATCGTCTACCTGCTCGCCATCCTGATGTTCCCTATATGCCTGTGGCTGGCCACGATCTGGCCGGCCTGGTACTGGGGCGTCGGCCTGACCGCCGCGATGGTGGCGCTGGGGACCTGGGATCTGCTGCAGAAGCGCAGCACGCTGCGCCGCAACTATCCGGTGATGGCGCATTTCCGCTACGGCCTGGAATCGATCGGCCCGGAGATCCGCCAGTACTTCGTGCAGAGCGACCTGGAAGACGTGCCGTTCTCGCGGCAGCAGCGTGCATTGATCTACCAGCGCGCCAAGAACGAGATGGACACGGTGCCGTTCGGTACCCTGCGCAGCACCTATGCGGTGGACTACGAGTGGATCAACCATTCGCTGGCGCCCACGTCCATTGCCAAGCATGATTTTCGCGTGCTGATCGGCGCCAACTGCGCCAAGCCCTATTCGGCCAGCGTGTTCAACATTTCGGCGATGAGCTTCGGCTCGCTGTCGGCCAATGCAATCCGTGCGCTGAACGAAGGCGCGCGCCGCGGTGGCTTCTACCACGACACCGGCGAAGGCTCGATCTCGCCCTACCACCGCGAGATGGGCGGCGATCTGGTCTGGGAAATCGGCTCGGGCTATTTCGGTTGCCGTGATGAGAAGGGTGCCTTCAGCGAAGAGCGCTTCGTCGCCAACGCCACCCACGACCAGGTCAGGATGATCGAGATCAAGCTGTCACAGGGCGCCAAGCCGGGCCACGGTGGCGTGCTGCCGGCACCGAAGGTGACTGCTGAGATCTCGGTGACGCGAGGCGTGCCGATGGGCGTGGACTGTGTATCGCCGTCGCGTCACTCGGCGTTCTCGACGCCTGTCGAACTGCTGCAGTTCGTCGCGCGCCTGCGCGGGTTGTCCGGTGGCAAGCCGGTGGGTTTCAAGCTGGCCATCGGCCACCCCTGGGAATGGTTTGGTATCGCCAAGGCGATGCAGGAAACCGGTCTGCTTCCCGACTTCATCGTGGTCGACGGTGCCGAGGGCGGCACCGGTGCGGCACCGGCCGAGTTCGTCGACCACGTCGGCGTGCCGATGCACGAAGCGCTGCTGCTGGTGCACAACACGCTGGTTGGCCTGGATCTGCGTGAGCGCATCCGCATCGGCGCGGCCGGCAAGATCACCAGTGCATTCGACATCGCGCGCACCATCGCACTGGGCGCCGACTGGTGCAATGCCGGGCGTGGCTTCATGTTCGCGCTGGGTTGCATCCAGTCGTTGAGCTGCCACACCGACAAGTGCCCGACCGGTATTGCCACCCAGAACCCGGCGCGCTGGAAGCATCTGGACGCACCAGACAAGGCCACGCGCGTGCACAGCTACCACGAGCACACACTGCATGCCTTGAAGGAACTGCTGTGCGCGGCCGGCCTGAACGATCCGGCCGAACTGGGGCCTGAGCACATCCTGCGTCGCGTTTCGCCGGTCGAGATCCGTTCGCTTGCCTCCTTGTACCGCTACCTGGAACCGGGCGAGCTGCTGCACAAGGTGCCCGACCACGCGGTGTTCCATGCGTTCTGGGCCGATGCGCGCAGCGACTCGTTCCAGCCGCCGCCGAAGATCCAGGCACTGCGCGCCAGCAAGTCGCGGTAGCTGCCGTTGTAGAGTCGAGCCATGCTCGACTGCGTGTCTGGAACGAAGAACAGTCGAGCAAGCTCGACTCTACAAGGAGATGTCATGCAGTTCAGAACAGGCACGGCCGACGATGTAGCCACGCTGTGGGCGCTGCGTACGCGGTGCGTGCGCGAGACCTGCAGCAGCCATTACCCGCCGGAGGTGATCGCGCCCTGGTCGGCCTCGCCACCGCCGTCGCAGTACGCGCGGCTGCTGGGGCAGGGCGGTTGCGTGGTGGCCGAGGATGCGCAGGGCGCCCTGCTCGGCTTCGGCGTGTTCGATACCGATGCCAATGAAATCGATGCGTTGTTCGTTGATCCGGACCGGGGTGGCAAGGGGATCGGCCAGGCCCTGATGCAGCGCCTGCTGGCGATGGCCGACCGTGAGCGCGACGTGGTGTTGTCGGCCTCGCTCAATGCCGTGCCGTTCTATCAACGGCAGGGCTTCATTGCCGAGCGCGAGGAAGCCTACCCGCATCCCAGCGGCGTGGCGCTGGCCTCGGTGAGCATGCGCCGGCCATGGTGAGCGCCCGGCAATTGTAGAGTCGAGCCATGCTCGACTGCTTTATCGCCTGAATCAAATGCAGTCGAGCATGGCTCGGCTCTACAGTTCGGGCGTCACCGCCCGGCCAACCATCCGATCACGCCTTCCGCCGCACGCAGGCCGCTGGCGTAGCAGGCAGTAAGAAGGTAGCCGCCGGTCGGGGCCTCCCAATCGAGCATCTCGCCGGCACAGAACACGCCGGGCAACGCCCGCAGCATCAGGCCATCATCGAGCGCATCCAGGCGCACACCGCCGGCCGTGCTGATCACTTCGGCCATCGGTCGTGGCCGCAGCAGGCGCAACGGCAGCCGCTTGAGCGTGGAGGCCACGGCAGGCAGATCATTGCCGGCCTCCTTGCCGAGGATCTCGAACACCAGCGCCGCCTTCACCGCATCCAGGCCGGCCTGCCGGCGCAGGTGCTCGCCGAAGCTGCGGCCCTTGCGCGGGCGCGACAGGTCGGCCAGCAGGCGTGCCTCGTCGCGGCCCGGCACCAGATCCAGCCACAGCATGGCGTGGCCATCGCGGTTGATGGTCTCGCGCAGGTCAGCCGCCAGCGCGTAGATCAGGCTGCCTTCGATACCGTACTCGCTGGCCACGCATTCGCCCTGCAGCGACTGCGGCTGGCCGGCCAGGTCGATCCAGTGCGCGACCACCGGCTTCAACGGTGCGCCGGCATTGCGCTGGGCGAAGAACGGCGTCCAATCCACGTCGAAACCGCAATTGGCCGACTGCAGGGGCGCAATGTCCACGCCACGCGCCTGCAGAGGCGCGACCCAGGCGCCGTCACTGCCCAGCTGCGGCCAGCTGCCGCCGCCCATCGCCAGCACCGTGGCATCGGCGTGGACATCGATCTCGCCTGCTTCGGTGGCGAAGCGCAGCGCGCCGTCGTCGTTCCAGCCGATCCAGCGATGGTTGGCATGCAGGCGTACGCCCTGTTCCTTCAGCCGGCGCACCCAGCCGCGCAGCAGTGGCGCGGCCTTGCGGTCGACCGGGAACACGCGGCCGGAGCTGCCCACGTAGGTCTCCACACCGAAACCGGCGGCCCAGTCACGCAGCGCCTGCGCGTCGAAGCCGTCCAGCCACTGGCCGACGGCAGCCGCCTGCTCGCGGTAACGGCTGTCGAACAGCGGCCGCGGATCGGAATGGGTGAGGTTGAGCCCGCCCTTGCCGGCAATCAGGAACTTGCGGCCGGGCGAACCCTTGGCCTCGTACAGGTCGACGTCCAGCCCGGCCGCACGCAGGCGCTCGGCGGCGAACAGGCCGGCCGGGCCACCGCCGATCACGGCGACCCGACACTGCGCTGCGGTATTACGGTTTGACATCGAGCAGCTCGACGTCGAACACCAGCGACGAGCCGGCCGGAATCGGACCGACCCGGCGGTCGCCGTAGCCGTAGTCCGGGGGGATCATCAACGTGCGCTTGCCGCCGACCTTCATGCCGGCCACGCCTTCATCCCAGCCGCGGATGACCTGGCCGGCGCCGAGTGCGAAAGTGAACGGTTCGCCACGGCTGACCGAGCTGTCGAAGGTCTTGCCGTGCTTGGTCTCGGTGCGGTTGTCGTAGATCCAGCCGGTGTAGTGCACGGTGACCTTGCTGCCGGCGACAGCCTCGGCACCGGTGCCGGGCACGCTGTCGATGCGCTCGAAGGTGGTCAGGGTGCCGCCCGGCGGCGGGCCGGAGGGCCCGGTCGAGCAGCCAGCGGCGGCGAGGGACAGCAGCAGGGGAAGCAGCAGGCGGCGCATCGGGCGTCTCCGGAAGGGCGCAGGGCGAGGGCGGCAAGGGTAGCGCATCGGTGCCGGGTATCATGGGGGCATGGCAAAACTTCTGCTCAATCTGCGCAACGTCGGCGACGACGAATATGCCGATGTCTGCACGCTGCTGGATCAGCATGGCATCGCCTGGTATCGCACCGAACCCAGCCCCTGGGGTATCTCCAACGGCGGTCTGTGGCTGCGCGAGGATGCCGATCATCCGCGTGCGAAGGCGCTGATGGCCGAGTATCAGGCCGCGCGCGGCGAGCGCGTGCGTGCAGAGCGCGAGCAGGCGCTGCGCGACGGCACGGCGGAGACCTTCGGCAGCCTGTTGCGGCGGCGCCCGGTGTTCGTGGTGCTGGTGCTGCTGGGGATGGCGGGCGCGGCGGCGCTGGTGCTGCTGCCGTTCATGCTGTTGCGGGGGTAAAGGGGGCTTCCGGCCGGGTTGCACCCGGCACCCGCAGAAGCAACGGCAACGGCAAAAGCTGGATTCCGTGGGATGGCGCGGCGGTGTGGGCAGGCGGGGGACGGCAAAAACTGCTCCTGCGTGCCTCGTAGAGCGCCATCCATGGCGCTCTGCGCCCCCGCCTGCCCACACCGCCCCGCCCCTGACAGGTTCATGAGCTTTGTAGATCCACGCGGTGCGTGGATGAACGGGCAAGTCTGCTCCTGGGATGGTCTGGCGCTAAAATGGCGGGATGATCGCCAATACCGCCGCCTACCATTTCGCCGTCATCGACGCTCCCCAGGTCCTGTGCGACCAGCTGCTGGCGCGGGCCGAGGCGGCTGGGCTGCGGGGCACGATCCTGGTGGCGGGCGAGGGGCTGAACCTGTTCCTGGCCGGTGCGCCGAAGTCGGTCGAGGGCTTCTACGCGGCGCTGCACGCCGATGCGCGTTTTGCCGATATGCGGGTCAAGACCAGCCTCAGCGAGCACCAGCCATTTGCGCGGCTGAAGGCCAAGGTGAAGGACGAGATCATCAGCTTCCGCCGCGATGACGGCCAGCCGCTGGAGTACCCGCGCGCTCCGGCGGTCGATCCGGCCACGGTGCAGCGCTGGCTGCGGCAGGGCCACGATGACGTCGGCAAGCCGGTGGTGATGCTCGACACCCGCAACCTGCAGGAAGTGGAGTACGGCACCTTCAAGGATGCGCTGGTGCTGCCCATCCACAAGTTCACCGACCTGCCCGAGGCGCTGGCGCCGCACCGCGAGGCGTTGAAGGGCAGCACCGTGGTCAGCTTCTGCACCGGCGGTATCCGCTGCGAGAAGGCCGCACTGTGGATGGTCAACGACGGCATGGACAACGTGCTGCAGCTCGACGGCGGCATCCTCGGCTATTTCGAGGACGTCGGTGGCGAGGGCTACGAAGGCCGCTGTTTCGTGTTCGACGAGCGCGTGGCGCTGGATGCCGAGCTTAAGCCGATGGTCGACCAGCCACTGCCCGAGCCGCGCCCCAGCGCGTTCTGACTACACATTGGTAGAGCCGGCCGCTGGCCGGCTGCAAGGGCTGTCTGTCTGCCGGCCAGCGGCCGGCACTACCCGACACGCGTGGCGCCCCGGGCCATGTCCGGCGGGCTCTGAACCCATTCCGCAGGAATCAGCATCCCGCCACCGTCACTGGCCGCCGCGCCTGGCCGACCCCATGCATGGGAAATCCTGTGACGGAAAACCGCTGATGATCCCGTTGTCGATTCTCGACCTGGCCCCGGTCTGCGAGGGCAGTGACACCACCGCCGCCTTCGCCAACATGCTGGAACTGGCCCAGCACGCCGATGCGCTGGGCTACCGCCGCTACTGGCTGGCCGAACACCACAACATGCCCGGCATCGCCAGCGCGGCCACGGCCGTGCTGATCGGCCACGTCGCCGGTGGCACCAAGCGCATCCGCGTCGGTGCCGGCGGCATCATGCTGCCCAATCACGCGCCGCTGCAGGTGGCCGAACAGTTCGGCACGCTGGCCTCGCTGTATCCCGACCGCATCGACCTAGGCCTGGGTCGGGCGCCCGGCACCGACCAGCCCACCGCACGCGCCCTGCGCCGCTACTTCGACAGTGCCGACCAGTTCCCGCAGGACGTGCGCGAGCTGCTGCACTACTTCGAGCCGGTGCAACCCGGCCAGGCCGTGCAGGCGGTTCCCGGCGGCGGCCTGCGCGTACCGACCTGGATCCTGGGTTCGAGCCTGTTCGGTGCGCGCATGGCCGCTTCGATGGGCCTGCCGTACGCGTTCGCCTCGCATTTCGCCCCGGACGTGATGGACGAAGCGCTGGCGGTCTATCGCCGCGAGTTCCGCCCCTCGGCCACGCTGAAGCAGCCGCACGCGATGCTGGCGCTGAACGTCGTTGCCAGCGACAGCGAAGCCGAGTCGCGCCGCCTGTTCACCAGCCAGCAGCAGAGTTTCGTCAACCTGCGGCGCGGTCGCCCGGGCAAGATCCCGGCACCGATCGATGACATCGAATCCTTCTGGGAACCGCATGAAAAGCTCGGCGTGGAGCGGGCATTGGCCTGCACCGTGCTGGGTGATCCGCAGCAGGTGGCCGACGGCATCGCAGCGTTTGTCGAGCGCCACAAGCCCGACGAACTGATGCTCACCGCCAACCTGTATGACCACCGCGCACGCCTGCGTTCGTTCGAACTGGCCATGCACGCCTGGCACGCTCGCCACGCGGGCTGAACACTTGCGTCACGGGCTGTTGCAGCCACACCGCGTCTGATGGGGGCTCATCCCAATGGAGCCCCCCCATGGCCGACACCCGCGCCGAACACATCGCCCAGCTGGCCGAACTGATCAAGGACGTGGAGGTGGCGATGTTCACCACCACCGGGGTGGATGGCCGCCTCTACAGCCGGCCGCTGGCCACCCAGCAGGTCGCGTTCGGTGGTGACCTGTGGTTCGTCATCACCGCCGACAGCCCGAAGGTGGCCGAGATCGCGCTCGATCCGCGGGTGAACGTGGCCTATGCCTCGCCCTCGAAGAACACGTATGTGTCGGTGTCCGGTCGCGCTCGCGTGGTGGATGATCGCGCGAAGATCGAGGAACTGTGGTCGCCTGCGATGAAGCTGTTCTTCCCTGGCGGCAAGGAGGATCCCAACCTGCGCCTGATCCATGTGCGGGCCGATTCGGCCGAGTACTGGGATGGCCCGGGTACGCTGCTGGGCAAGGCGCTGACGTTCGTGCTGTCGGCGGTGCAGGACGAACCGGCGGCGTTGGCCGACAACGGGTTCATCGACCTGCGCTGATGACCGATGTCCGGTACTGGTAGTGCCGGCCGCTGGCCCGC